>DDKR01000019.1 GCA_002340085.1 Candidatus Omnitrophica bacterium UBA2593 | reverse complement strand
TGATCTCAGATTGTATAAAGATAGTTGATTTTTCTGGTAGGATGCCTACACTTAGGAAATCAATTGCATTGTCTAAGATGAAATCCTTTATATTTGAAGGGTTACTATATTCACTCATCAAAGCATGCCAATCTGCAATCATAAAGAAGCATTCATACTCAGATTGAAGTTTTACCCAATTTTTTAGTGCTCCTACTAGGTGACCTAGATGTAATTTGCCTGTAGGACGCATCCCACTTAATAATCTCTTCATAGTCTCCTTACAATCTTTTCTATCGCATAGCATTCAATTATGTCTCCCTCATTGTAGTCACTAAAATTCTCTAAGGTAATTCCACATTCAAAACCTTCTAATACCTCTCTTACATCTTCTTTAAAATGTTTAAGAGAAGCTATTCTACCCTCATAGATAGTAACACCATTGCGAACTAAAGAACAAGGATTTCCCCTTAAGATTTTACCTTTCCTTATATAGCAACCAGCAACTCTTCCTGCTTTGGTGAGATCAAATACTTTCCTTATCTCTGCCTTTCCTAAGAAAGTCTTCTTTATCTTAGGCTCTAAAAGTCCTTCCAAGGCTTTCTTTAGATCCTCAGTCAACTCATAGATCACATTATAAGTTCTTATCTCTACACCTTCGGACTCTGCTTGAAATTTAGCCTTCTCATCAGCTCCTACCCCAAATCCAAAGATGATTGCTCCTGAAGCAGAAGCTAAAACTACATCTGAAGAATTTATCTGTCCTGTGTCTGAATGTATAATTTTGAGCCTTATCTCCTCAATCTTTAATCTTTCCAAGACTTGATTTGCCGCCTCTAAAGATCCCTGGACATCGCACTTTAAGATGATTTTAAGTTCTTTAATTTCACCAATCCTTATCTTTGAAGACAACTCCTCTAAGGTCATTGTAGCAGGAGGTAGTGTTTTTTTTAGTTTTAACTCCTCCTGCCTCTTAATACAAAAATCTCTAACCTTCTTTTCATCGGTTACAACGAAAAATTTCTCTCCCGCAAATGGAACACTTTCTATCCCTAAGACCTCTACTGGCACAGAAGGATAAGCCTCAACTACCTTTTCACCATGCTCATCAAACATAGCTCTTACCTTACCAGGATGAACTCCGGCAACGATAGTGTCATTTAGACGTAGTGTCCCATTTTGGACTAGGAGGGTAGCGATTGGACCTTTCCCTCTACTCAATCTTGCTTCAATTACAACCCCCGAAGCAGGTTTGTTATAATTTGCTTTGAGTTCTAACATCTCAGCCTCTAAAAGGATCATCTCTAATAAATTATCTACTCCTTCTCCTGTCTTTGCAGAGACTGGAACCATTATCGTCTTTCCTGCCCACTCTTCGCAGATTAATCCTAAGTCCTTCAATTGCATCTTTGTCTTGTCTATGTCTACTCCTGATTTGTCAATTTTATTTATGGCTACAATTATGGGTACACCTGCTTCTTTGGCATGATCTATTGCCTCGGTAGTCTGAGGCATAACTCCTTCATCTCCAGCTACAACTAAGACGACGATATCAGTGGCCTTTGCTCCCCTTGCTCGCATAGCTGTAAATGCCTCATGACCAGGAGTATCTAAAAAGATAATCTCACCTTTTGATAACTTTATTCTGTAGGCACCTATATGCTGGGTTATGCCTCCAAACTCTTTCTCAGTAATCTTGCTTTTACGAATAAAATCTAACAATGAGGTCTTTCCGTGGTCGACATGGCCCATAAGTGTAACTACAGGAGCTCTAGGACTTAAATTCTCAGGTAAGTCTACTTGATTATGGACTGAAAATAGCAACTCCTCCTCTGTAGGTGCAAGTTTAATCTGATAACCAAAATCCTGAATAGTTTCTCTTACTAGATCTTCCTCTAGAGTTTGGTTCAAATGACCAATAGCTTTACCTTTCTCTAACAATCTCTTCATCAGAGTATTAACTGAAACCTTCATCTTTACAGAAAGTTCTCTTATCGTAATAGGTAGACTTATCTCTAATACCTCTTGTGTAGATTTAGGAATAAACTTTCCTCTTATAATCTCAATAGCTTTAGGCTCTAATTTAGAGGTATGAGTTTTTATATCTATTCCTCTCTCTTTAAGAAAACTGATAAGTTCCTTGGTCGAGACATTTAGTTCTTTTGCTAATTCATAGACTCTCAAATTTTCTCCCTCACCTATTGGCAATCAGCCCTATTATCAGATTACATTTACCTTCTTCTTTGCTTCTTCAATTAATTTTTCTGCTTTTTTCTTTCCTACTCCTTTAATCTTTACTAGGTCTTTTAGATCTGCTTTAGAGATCTTCTCATATGTATCGAAACCAGCTTCTATTAAGGAAAATCTTATCTTTTCACCAATTCCAGGTAACTCTATCTTCTCTAAAAGCTGTTCTCTTGTACGAATATCTAACTCCCAATTGGTCAAACGGGATGCTAAACGGACATTTTGGCCATGCTTTCCGATAGCTAAAGATAGTTGATCGACTTCAACTAAAATTAGGGCCTTATGATTTGCTTTGTCCAATCTTATCTCTGAAATCTTTGCTGGAGATAAAGAGTTGGTTATATATTCTTTTATATCATCATTGTAACGTACAATATCAATCTTTTCTCCTTGTAGTTCAGAAACGATGTTCTTGACCCGTGAGCCTTTCATTCCTACACAGGCACCTACGCAATCTACCTTTTCATCTTTTGACCAGACTGAAATCTTTGTTCTTTCACCTGGTTCCCTAGCAATCGATTTTATCTCTACAATTCCCTCATAGATCTCAGGTACCTCTAATTCGAATAGTTTTCTTACCATATTTGGGTGAGTTCTTGAAAGGACGATTTGAGCCCCTTTTGTATCTTTGTTAACTTCTAAGCAATAGACACGAATGCGTTCACCTTGTCTGAATTCTTCCTTTTGAACTTGCTCTCGACGGGGTAAGATCCCCTCTGCTTTTCCTAAAAGGTCAACAATAATATTACCCTTTTCAAAACGATAGACTATACCACTAAGGATCTGGCCCGTCTTCTGAGAAAACTCATCGTAGATTACTTCCTTTTCTGCTTCACGTATCTTCTGAATAATTATTTGTTTTGCAGTTTGAGCAGCGATGCGGCCAAATTTTACAGAATCAATCTTTTTTTCTCCAATAAAGGCTGAAATTAGTCCCGTCTTTCTATCCAACTCTACCTTTAATTTCTCTTCTGGTTTTACTTCGATTACTTTCTTAGCTGCACTGACTAAAGCTGATTCTACTGCTTGAATGAGTATTTCTCTCTTTATTCCTTTTTCACGCTCTATATGTTCTAGTATAGCGAGTAGTTCTCCGTCCATATTCTTTAAAAAAATTACAGCGTCTGTTTTGCTGAGACTATCTTTTCAAAGGGAATTTTTATAACTTCTTTTTTAACTTCTAAATAAATAAACTCATCATCTATATCTTTTAATGTACCTTCAAATTCTTTCTTGCCACTTACAGTATCTGAGAGAAAGACAATTACTTTTCTTTCTCTTGCTCTCAAAAAATCATTTTTCGTCTTTAATGGTCTATCTATTCCTGGAGAAGATACTTCTAAGATAAACCTTTCTTTTATTATATCTAAGTCATCCAAAAGATTAGATATCCTCTCATTTAATTTTGCACATTCTTCTAAGTTTATTCTGCCAGCTTTCTTATCGACTAACAATTTTAGATAAAGGCAGCTCTTTCCCCAAGAAAGATTTGATTCTACTAATTCTGTATCTTCTTCTTCTAAAAGGGGTGAAATTTTGATCTTTAGCTTTTCTAAAATTTCTTGGTAGTTCATTTATTTAGATCTCTCAAATTCTTCACAGAAAAAATTTGCCTTTTCTTTGAACCTTGGATAGAATGAAGGAATTTTACCAGTAAATTCTAATACCAATTTACCACAAGAGTCTTCCTTCAAGACAAATATATCCTGTAATAACAATTCTTTGGTCTTCAGTACCTCACTTATCTGAGAGATTCTCCTTGAGCCATCAGGATATCTTACCATATGGACTATAAGGTCTATTGCACTTATAACTTGTCTTCTTGCCACCTCACTTGAAATATTTAGACCTCCCATCAAAGCTAATAGTTCTAGACGATCTAAGGCCTCCAAAGAAGAATTCGCATGTAGAGTAGTCATTGAACCTTGGTGGCCTACATTCATAGCCTGAAGCATATCTAATACCTCATCAAATCTTACCTCTCCGACAATGATTCTGTCTGGACGCATATGTAATGCATTTTTAAGTAGATCTCTTATAGTAATCTCACCTTTGCCTTCAATACTTGGAGGTCGAGCCTCTAAGGGAATGGTATGTCTGTTGAGAAGACAGAGTTCTAAGGTATCTTCTATAGTTATAACTCTTTCATCTTGGGGTATAAAGGATGCTAATGCATTTAGGATTGTAGTCTTACCTGAACTTGTCCCACCTGAGATTAGTATATTAAGCCTGCAAATAACGCAGGCTTTTAAGAACTCTGCAATAGATTCATTTAAGGTTCCTAAAAGGATGAGTTCATCTATGCTTAATCTCTTGTGAGAAAATTTCCTAATTGTTAAAATAGGACCAATTGAGGAAACTGGAGATCTAACTATATTGACACGAGAGCCGTCTTTGAGTCGAGCATCAATGTAAGGCTCAAATTCTGTAACTCTTCTTCCCAAAGGAGAAAGAATCCTCTCTATAAAATGTAAAAGGTGTTCGGTATTTTTGAAAGTTATCCCTGTAAGTTCAATTTTTCCCTTTCTCTCGACATAGATCTGATTAGGACCATTAACCATAATCTCTAAGACCTCAGGATCCTTCAATAGCTTCTCAATTGGTCCTAAACCTAAAATCTCAGAGATTACCTCTTCTAAAATCTCTTCTTGTTCCTGAGGTGAAAGGAGAAATCCTCTATTTTCCTTTAATACAGAATTGAATATAGGTTCAATCTTCTTCCGAAAAGAAGCTCTATCGATTTCAGAGAAATCAACCTCAATCTTTCTAAGTCTGGTGTATAACTGTCTTAAAATATCCTCTTTTAATTTCTGGTGATCTCTCTGCATATCTCAGTCCTATTTTAATAGGGCCTTAATCTTATTTAAGATATCTTTTTTGTTGATTATCGATATTCTTTTGTCTTTACGAGTTCTTAATTCAACTTTTCCTTTTGGTGTTTCTCTTCCAATAACCAATCTTAAAGGTATTCCGATTAAATCTGCATCTTTGAATTTGACACCTACTGATTCAAGACGATCATCTAAAAGAACTTCAAAATTATTCTTAATCAATTCGGTATAAAGGTTCATAGCTTCATCTTTTATTCTTTTCTCGGTAAAATCAATAGGAACAATTATGAGTTGATAAGGAGAAACTTCTTTTGGCCAAATTATCCCATCAGAATCACTGTTTTGTTCAATGATTGCTGAAATTAACCTTGAAACTCCTATCCCATAACAGCCCATAATTACAAGCTTTTGCTTTGAATCTCTATCTAAAAAATTTACTCCTAAAATTTGACTATATTTTGTTCCCAGTTTAAAGATATGGCCGATTTCAATAGCTGAAGAACCATCTTCTAATTTATCTTCTCCTGATTCAGAAGGTACCATAAATTCTTCAGATAGACTACCCCCCATAACCCCAGGATCTGCTCTCATAACTTTAAAACTTAAGCCCATACGTTTAAATATCCTACAATAACAATCATGCATTAAGTGGTAATTTTTATCTAAGCCTTCTTCATTGCAATCAAAGCTATAGGCGTCTTTCATGATGAATTCACAACTGCGTACTAGGCCAAATCTTGGTCTAAGTTCATCTCTAAATTTTGT
>DDKR01000090.1 GCA_002340085.1 Candidatus Omnitrophica bacterium UBA2593 | reverse complement strand
TAATCTCTTCTGAGAAGATAAGATCATTAGGAAAGCATGTAACTGGAAAATGTTACGGAGGAGATATTACCCGTAAAAGAAAGCTCTGGGGGATACAGAAAAGAGGTAAAAAGAGACTTAAACAATTTGGAAAGGTAGAGATTCCTCAAGAGGCATTTTTGGAGGTATTAAGGATATGATGAGAGTAGCTAATAGGCAAGAACCCGTAGTCAGAAAGAAATCGGCAGCAAGAGAATGGATTGAATCAATAGTCATCGCTTTTATCTTAGCTATGTTCATCCGTACATTCTTTATCCAGGCATTTAAGATACCTACTGGTTCAATGATACCAACTCTGTTAGTAGGAGATAAGATTTTAGTAAACAAATTTATTTATGGAATAAAGATACCTTTTACAGATTTAAGGATTTTGGAGATTAGAGACCCTAAGAGAGGAGATGTGATTGTTTTTAAATATCCAGAAGAACCAAAGAAGGATTTTATTAAAAGATTAGTAGCTTTAGAAGGAGAAAAACTTTTGATCTCTGAAGGAAAAATATACGTCAATGGAAAAGCTTTAGAGAACTCTTTATTCGGTCAAAGATACTATTACAATCGCGGAGAATACAGCGGAGGATTAAAAGAAGTAGTTATACCTAAAGATTCCTTTTATGTCTTAGGAGATAATTCTGCTTCATCGCGTGATTCGAGATATTGGGGGTTTGTTCCTGAGAAGAATTTAGTTGGGAAAGCATTTTTAATCTGGTGGCCACCAAAGAGGATAAGGATCATTAAGTAGTTGACAGAGAAGAGAAAGAAGATTATAATTTAAAGTGGGGGAGGTGAGATGATGAAGTATGGAGTAGTCGTTGTAATTTGTTTTTTGGTATTTGGTGGATGTACAACTGTACAGAAAGGGGCAGCAGTAGGAGGGGCTACAGGAGCAGCCATTGGTGCTATCATCGGACATCAATCAGGTGAGACGGGTGAAGGAGCAGCAATTGGAGGAGCAGTTGGCGCAGTTACAGGAGCACTCATAGGAGAACAACTAGAGGTAAAGTTTTGTCCTGAGTGTGGTAAGGGTTATACTGAAGGTGTAAAGTTTTGTCCTGCATGTGGTAGAGAGTTACAATACAAGAAGAGATAAGTGCCTCTAAATTTTGCTAATAAGCTCTCTCTATTTCGTATATTAAGTATCCCGTTCTTTATTACGCCCCTTTTATATTATAGTCCTCAAAGAGATTTTTTAAGATTTATATCTTTGGGGATCTTTCTCGTAGCAGTTCTATCTGACGCTGTTGATGGTTACATTGCTCGTAAAGCAAAACAGAGAACAATTGCTGGTACAATCTTAGATCCTTTAGCTGATAAGCTTCTCCTTTTAAGTGCATTTCTCTGTCTCTCTTTTATTCGGGGATTACCAAAAGATCTTAGGCTTCCTATTTGGGTATTGATAATCTTTATAAGTAGAGATGTAATAATTCTTTTAGGGAGTGTAGTGATCTACATTGTAAGAGGTGAACTGAAAATTTATCCTACAGTATGGGGAAAGCTTACTACTTTATTTCAGACAGTTACAATAGTCAGTCTCCTTTTGAGGATAAAATTTTCTGTATCATTCTGGTCTTTTGCTGTAATCTTTACTGCCATTTCAGGTATTGATTATATCCAGCGTGGATTCAAAACCCTCTATCAACTATGAATTTAAAGATACTTCTACTAATTCTGTTTAGTTATCTCATAGGCTCAATTCCTTCTGCCTATATCTTAGGTAGGATCCTAAAAGGTATAGATATTAGGAAATTTGGCTCGGGAAATGTAGGAGCAACGAATGCTTTTAGAGTATTGGGAGTTACACCCGGGGTCTTTGTTTTAATCTTTGATCTCTCTAAAGGATTTTTCTGCGTCACATATTTGGTCGATTTTTTAAATCTAACCACCTCTTTAACAAGGATTCTCACTGGGCTTTGCTGTGTCTCAGGTCATAACTGGACAGTATTCTTAGGCTTTAAAGGGGGTAAAGGTATAGCTACAACTTTAGGGGTTTTAGTAGGTTTAGCAATTAAGATAGAAAATTTAGAGTTCGTAGTAGGCTTGGTGATTCTGACATGGTTGGTTATATTCTTTCTCACTCGAATTGTCTCTCTTGCATCGATTTTGAGTGGGATAGCTTTACCTATTTATATGGTTCTCTTTAAACAATCTAATGCTTTGGTCTTATTAAGTGTTATTCTTTCTGGATTTATTCTCATTCGCCACCGACTAAACATCAAAAGATTACTCTGTGGCAAAGAACTCCCTTTTAAAAAGTTGGTATAAAATTTCTGGTTAGAAGAAAGCGCTTTCTTAAAACCCTCCTAAACCCCTTGACATTAGATAAATTTGAGGGTATACTTATTATAGAAGGAAAAAATTTTTTTACTCCTTCTTTTTAAAAACTTTTTAAAAGTCTGATAAAAATTTAGAAGAGTCCCACCAGCCACGGAGGGATTCAGCCGGGTTACCAAAAAAGAGGTAAGATTATAATAAAAGGGGTGACCCGGCTCCATCTAAGGAAGATTGAGTAAGGTAAGAAAAGATGCGCGATTTACTCTTTAAAAATTTAACTTCACAAGATAAAAAAAGAAGGAAAATCTCAGTAGTTGAGGTTACTCAAGATCAAAAGACTAAGACAGAGATTAAAAGACATTTTATATGCTTGATAAGTGAGGTAAAAGAAAAGGATTTTAGGAGACCAGTTCCCTATCTTTATGTCTTGAGAAAACATAATACCAAAGAAAAGATAGAGAATTTCTTTTGCCGATTAAAAGGTTCACTCTACGCTGTAAGTAATGATCGACTCTATCTTATAATCTTCTGTCATTCATTGAAGATAAATCTCACTGCTTTGTCTGAGATTGTAAAGACTTAAGATAATGCTATTGTCAAGCAAAAAGTGCCAAAAATGGTAAAGAAAATTATCCACCTTTTTATAGTCTATCTTTAAACCCGACTTTGACAG
>DDKR01000027.1 GCA_002340085.1 Candidatus Omnitrophica bacterium UBA2593 | reverse complement strand
TATTGACTTAGAAGACAAAGATGTAAAAGAGAAGATCTACTTACTCTACACCCAAGCCTTCAAAAATGGTTTATACAACTACATCAAGACCGAATCTGAACCAAAGACAAAGAAGAGAATAAAGAGGCAGTATTTTAGTGGAGGAGCAGCTTTTACAACGATGACAGGTAAGAATATTAAATACATACCTGATAAGGAAATTGCAGCATCAGCTATTCAAAAGGCCTCTGCGAGTTCAAGTATTAGAGTTGGACTAGGAGAAATTTCTTCTGAAGCTGCCTCACCGATTAGTTATAAATGGAAGGAACGATCTAATATGGTAGCCATACCAAAGTTTTTAAAGGAAGAAACTGGCGAAAAGTTTATTTTAGGTACAGTAGAAATAACTGGAGATGGTCCGTTAGAAAATGAAGAGATAACTGTGGAGGTAAAAATTATTGCCAAAACCCCTTTTATCTTAGATGCCGAGTTTTATTTTAAAAAAGGAGAAGAAGATATTGTTAGGGTAGATTATTTGATGGGAGGAAGTCTACTAATTATCTTTGGAGAAAGTTATCTTCAGAATGCATCATTAGAAGAAAAAAAGCGAGTTTTGAATTTAGTCATTTTTCTCGTTTCTAAAGAAGTCCTTCCGCTAATAAAGGAGGCAAATCTTTGGATTTGGTTTCCAGTAGCAAAACAAAACCTGAGGACAGGTTTTACCCCCCAAGATGGACAAGCATCTTCGGATAAAGCTGAAGAAGAATTAGACAGAATTCTAGAGGAGATATTAAACTCAATTGGAGTTGAAAAGCGTCACACTATAGGATATTCCATACCAAAAGGGAAATTTAAAGATATTCTAGAAAAAGCTCCTAATCGCCTAGCCAGCCCAGCGATTACCAAAGAAAAAGAACAATTTCTAAAAAACCTATCAGGGATTATAGAGGTTACGCCTGATGAAATTAAAGTTTTAGATAGAACTCGCTTTCTTAAAGAAGGAGTAGATACTTTAGCCTATGCAGCTGCTTTGAATGAGGATTCTGATGTTAAAATTGCCAGCCAAAGAGTCTTGCGTGAGATAGCTTCCCAGTTCGGTCTTAAGCTAGCTTCAATTCACGACTTTTACACAGCAAAACAGGAAAATAAATGGAGAAATATTACTGTTCCTGCAGTTAATGGTCGCACCGATGTCTATAATACATTTCGGCAACTCTTTAAAGCAGTAGGGGAAGAAAAAGTAGGTGCTTTGATCTTAGAATTAGCCAGGTCTGAGATGCGTTATTCTGGACAAACACGTGGTGAGTTTGTTGCTGTGAGTATCGCCGCTGCTATTAAAGAGGAACATCAAGGCCTTCTCTTCTCTCAAGGAGATCACTTTCAGGTAAATAAAGAGAAATTTAATAAGGGCGGAGAGGAAAGAGAAAAAGAACTTCAATCACTCAGAGACCTCATACGTGAGTCTATATTAGCCGGTGAATATAACATTGATATTGATGCTTCTACCTTGGTAGATGAGAAAGTTTTAAATAGAATTTCAGAGATAGAGACTGAACTTGTCGATGCTTATCTAAAAAGACACCCAGAACTTTTAACTGAGGTAGGAGGAGATAAAGAAGGGGAGAAGTCTTTACGCCGCAGGTTAGTAGACGATATTGAAATGGGAGAAAAATGGATAGATAAAGTCTTTCTATCTCAGTCCGATGTAATTGAGAAAATTAGGCTTTTAAGAGAAGAACTCTATCCAGAAATGCATAAGACCAACATTGAAATTTCTTTTCATTTTATCCGTTATATCCGAAAATTAGAAAAGGAATTAGGAATTACTAAACCCATCTCGATCGGTATTGAGGAGCGCCATATCGATGACCCTAAACATAAGAATAATCCTAGTACAGTATTGGGAAGCATTATTTTGAGTCAATCGATCTTGAAAAAAGCAAAAGATGAAGGAATAATTCCTCACAGTAAACTTAGTCTGCAGACTGGAGCCATGCATGGCTTAGGTGGAACAGTTGACTTTGGGATATATGAACGACATCTGAAACATCAAGATGAAATTGGAGTCAATGTCTTTGTTCAGCATGGAGCTTCTACTTTAAAAAAAGAAGCTTTTGATCAGATGCGAGAAGGTAACGTAGGAGAAGTGCATTTAGCTACTGAATATCAGAAAATCGTGCTTGGAATTGTAGCGCAGGAATGTTCAGAACTAGCTAAAGAGATGATACAATACCTAGAAGAATTGATGAGAGATGTTTCCAAAATGGGTGAGAAATATAAACCTATATGGGATAAAGCCTTTGCTCAAGAAGGAAAGGAAAGAACGCAGATTATCGCAGAGATATTAGGAGATTCCCTACCTAAAGAGCTAGGACTCAAAGGAAAGTTTAAAGATTTAGTAAAAGAGTTATCTGGACCTTTTAAGCGTGATTTATGGGGTCTACCAGAAGAGGTACGTTCAAAAGTAAACCAAGCCCTCTATGAAGAGTTTAAAACCATTCTTCCAAAACTAGGAGCATCTCATACCAAAGACCTGATTGAAAAATTTATTTCTTATGAGTCTTATCCTGTGTTTTTACCTCCCAGACCTAAAGCTATGGAAGCTGTGTTTAGTGCTTCTAGTTCTTTAAACTTCAACCCCGAGAAGACAAAGACTGAAGTCGCCAGCTCTACTCTTCCAGGTGGCATCGATTTAGGAGGAGTAGAAGATATAGTAGGTACTCAGTTTGCTTCTTCACCTTTGGCTTTATTTCCTGAGTGGGAGGAGAGATTTAAAACCTCCTTCTATGGCTTCAGGATAGATAGATTTGAGATCAATCCAATTGAGCCTTCTGAAATCTATCAGTTTTTTGGAATTCCATTACCTTTATCTCTGAAGACAGAATAAAGACTTACATTTGGTATAAAGGCCCAAGAAAAAGCTATGAAGTTTTACCATTTCCACTCCGGGTGTGGAAAGGTTTATTAGATAGGGTTAGAAAAAGAAGTAAATAAGCCACGTACTTCTTAAAAAGTAAAAACAGGAAGTAAGGTGGCTTTTTTATTTATAGAGGACTGAATGCAAGAAAAGAGAAGGTATGTGCGTTGGCAGATAAAGAGCCCTCTCTACTATAAGCTTCAAGATTCAGATTTAAAGAATGAAGGTTTAGTCAAAGATATCAGTAATGGTGGAGCAAGTATAATCATCTCAGAAGAGTTATCTAAAGATTGTCTCTTAAATTTAGTCTTTAAGATCCTAGATAGAATAAATCCTATCTTAGCTGAGGGCAGAGTTATCTGGCAGAAAGAGATTAAAATTGAAGATAGATGTCAATTTGCTACTGGTGTATCTTTTAGCCGATTTAGAGACGTAGATAAAGAGAAATTATATACCTACATCTGGCAGAATTTTCCTGAAGAACTGAACCGACTGTGGTGGCAAGGCTTGAAGTAAATGAATGATGAGAAACATCCTTTCTCTTTTTATAAAAATCTAAGATTCATATAAATATCTGATGTCTCCAAATGAGACTTTATAGTAGAGACTTATTTGTCTCATTAGATGTCTTTTAGGCGAATTTTAAACCCGACTTTGACAGATAACGTTTTTTCTCGATGAGACAAGAAAGAGTTTTGTCACTATAAATGGTATTTTGGCTATTTTCTAAGATTTTT
>DDKR01000096.1 GCA_002340085.1 Candidatus Omnitrophica bacterium UBA2593 | reverse complement strand
GTATATACCTCCAGCAAAGAATCTCTCATATATGGGAACATCTTTTGACTTACCATAAGCCCAAACAATTCCCATCCTTAACTTTGTCTCTAAAACAGAACCTTTTGGCAAGTCAAAATACTTTGAAATTCTCGATTGAAATTTCAAAAAATCTTTGTCTCCAGAAAATATACCTCCTACCACCTCCAAATCTCCTCCAATTACCCATCCTCTCGTTGGAGAAAATATATTGTCTCTGGAATCATAACTCAATCCAAGCTCTAAAGAAGAAATTGTATTTTTGCCTACTTCTTTCAATATCTCTTGGGAGGCAGTGGTAGGAACATCAGAAATTCTAATTCTTTCTAATTTGTACTTAGAATCTATCCTTAAAAAATCAGTCAATTCTCTTCCTAATCTTAAAATTCCTCCTGTTCTTTTCTCGTTGTAACCAAAACCTACATCCAATGCTCTCTCGTGAGTTCTTCTATAACCATCGAAACCAAAAGATATAGGTAGCCCAAATATCCAAGGTTCAGTAAAGGAGAACTCTAAGTTTTGTGAGGCTGTTCCCCATTCCAAATGACAACTTAGGTTTTGGCCAGCTCCTACGAAGTAGGGAAAATTCCTCCAATCAAAATTTCTCTGCCTTATCTCCAAAAATCCGACAAATTTTTCTATAGTTGAGTATCCGCCACCAAAACTGAATTCTCCAGTCTTCTGTTCCTTTACCTGAATAATCAAGTTCTCCTTGTTTGGCTCCTCGGTGGGTTCGGTATCATAACTGATCTCCTCAAAAAAACCTAGATTCACTAATCTTTCCTTCGACCTTCTTAACTTTTCACCATCGAATCTGTCTCCAGGTTTTATCCTTAATTCTCTGCGGATAACTACATCTTTTGTCTTTGTATTTCCTCTTATCTTTATTAAATCTACATAGGCAATCTCATTTTCAACTATGTTATAGGTAATATCTACTTTATCCGTCTTAGGATTTAGGTAAGTAATCTCTCTTATCTGGACAAATATATACCCTTTATCAAAATAAAGACCAGAGATATTTAAGAGATCTTTGGATAATGCCTCTTGATTGAAAACTTTACCTGGCAAACATTCAGACAATTTTTTTCTAATCTCAGCTTCTGGAATATCTCTATTTCCTTTTATGTAAATGTTTCCCACAATATATCTTCTTCCCTCAATGATATTAATATCTACGATCATAAAGTCTTTATAGAGATGGGACTCTATATTGTAATCTACCTTTATATCTATAAATCCCTCCTTCCTATAGAATGACTTTATTCTTTCGATATCTTCTTTTAAGACGCTCTCTTTATAAAAGCCTCTCCTTAGTAACCCCGACCTTGTCTTCATTAATTTAGTGATTCTCCGAGCCGAAAAGGTTTTATTTCCCTTTATATTTAGTTTATTTATCTTTGTTCTTCTACCTTCTTCAATTAAAAATTGAATTTTTGCCTTATCAGCTTCAGGTGGAATCTCCACAGAGTGGGTGATTTTACTTAAAGAGAAACCTCTCTTCTCATAAAATTTCTTTAAATTCTCTAAATCTTCTAAGATCTGTGGGTGATCTAAGAATTGGGCTTCTTTTGATTTTATCTGCTCCTTTAAAACCCGTTCTCTTATATGTCTTTGACCTTTAAAAGTAATCTTTTCTATTACCGGCTTCTCTCTAACCACAAATATTAATTTTAGACCTTCTTTAAAGTCTTCGGTTGATACCTTTACATCGGAAAAGAAACCAGTAGCATAGAGCCTCCTCAAGTCATCAGAGACAATATACTCCAAATAAGGTGCACCTACCTTTGATTTGATTACTGAGATTATCTTTGCTGTAGCTGTAACCTTATTTCCTCTCACTTCAATTGCTGTAATCAGCCTTTCTCCTTCAGCATATAAAACAGAAAACAGAAAACAGAAAACCAACATAATAATCTGTATAATGTATACTCTATGCCTTTTCATTTATTCTCCTATTCTGGCAAGGTTCTCAAACCGGGTATATTCTTTTATAAAGGCGAGTTTCAATGCACCGGTTGGACCTTGCCTCTGTTTGGCAATAATTACCTCAGCTATTCCTTTATTCTCTTCAGTTGGATTATAATACTCTTCACGCAATAAAAGTACAACCAAATCTGCATCCTGTTCAATTGCACCAGATTCTCTTAGATCTGATAATTGGGGACGGCGGTCAACTCGAGCTTCAACTGCTCTAGATAATTGGCTTATAGCGACTACCGGAATGTCTATTTCTCTAGCTAAAGCTTTTAGAGAACGGGAGATCTCTGAAATCTCCTGCTGTCGATTCTCCAAATTTCTTGAACTGCGCATAAGCTGTAGGTAATCTAAAATAAGTAATTTTATACCCTGATGTAACTTTAACCTCCTTGCTTTTGCCCTTATCTCTAATACCGAGGTTGCTGGTGTATCATCTATAAATATAGGAGCTTCGGATAGCTTTCCTGCAGCAGTAGTCAATCTTGGCCAATCTGAAGTCGCCAGATACCCTGTTCTCACCCTATGAAGCTCAACTTTTGCATGAGAACACAATATCCTCTGAGTTAACTGCTCCTTAGACATCTCCAAACTAAAAAAAGCTAAAGGGATTCTCTCTATCACTCCTGCATATTCAGCAATACTAATTGCAAAAGAGCTCTTACCCATAGATGGCCGACCAGCAATGACAACAAAATCTGAAGGTTGAAGTCCTGCAGTCTTTATATCAAAATCTACAAAACCTGTAGGAACTCCCGTAACATATGCCTTCCTTTGATAGATCTTCTCAATTGTCTCTATTGAATCTTTTATGAT
>DDKR01000033.1 GCA_002340085.1 Candidatus Omnitrophica bacterium UBA2593 | reverse complement strand
CTCTCTCTTTCATCGATTGGGGTCTCTTTATTAAAAGAACTATCTCTACTCCTGATTTCGCCATTGAGAGAAAACACTCTCTTCTAATACTTCTCAGTTCCTTTAAGGACTTCTTATTACCAAAAGCAATCCTCAGTCCTTCTAAAGCAATGCACTTTTGCCTTGCAGCAAAGAGGAGAGCTCCTTGCGAAAATACTTTAGCCACCAGATAAACTCTTTTCAAGGAGAAAAACCCAATTATCAAAAAACAGAACTTCAGGCCAACTCTGGCAAAGAACCGACGCATCTCTTTACGAAAGCCCTTTATCATCGATTGATTGTAGAATTATATCAAATAATGAAAATATTGCAAGAAAAAATTTACAATTTATAGCCAATCTTACGTAGGAATTGTTTTCTCCATTTTATATCTTCTTGCGATTCTTTACCTTTTGGCTTTGCTCCATCGATTACACCCAAAACTCCACGACCTTCTTCTGTCTCAGCTATTATTACTGAAACTGGATTAGCAGTAGCACAAAAGACAGAACATACCTCAGATGTATTTTTAATGGTATTCAAGACATTTATGGGATAAGCATTCTTTAAGGTAATGATAAAGGTGTGTCCGGCTCCGATCTCTAAGATGCAATCCTCAGCTATTCTCTTTAATTCCTCATCATTTCCTTCTGACCTTACTAAACAGGCACCCGATGATTCACAGAACCCTAGACCAAATTTTATCTGAGGAGATGAACTTACTAACGCCTCATATAAATCTTCAACTGTTTTTATGAAATGCGATTGACCTAAGATTATATTTACATCCTCAGGTTTTTTAATCTTGACTACTTTTAATTCCATAGCTTCCACCTCCTTTCTTAAACTCCAAAGATTTAATCTAAGTATCTTCCTAATGGATCAACAGCTGATTCTCTTTCTTTCACCTCAAAATGAAGATGGGGTAAAATTCCTCTGTGAGAAGCATTCCCGGTTTTACCTACCAGGCCAATGATTTCACCTTGTCTTAACCTCTGACCTCTACGGACAAAGATCTTCTGTAAGTGACCATAGGCAGTCTTTAAATCTTTTGAATGTTGAATCTTAATATAATTACCAAACCCTTTGCAGAAACCTACCATTTCTACTCTCCCCTTTTTAGGTGTTCTGATCGGAGTACCTACTTTTGCCAAAAGGTCAACCCCTCTATGTTTACGACTGCCTCTGCGTTTAGAACCGAATTCTCCATCTCCAAAATCATCTTTGCGAATGATGACTCTATCTCTATACTCAATGGGAGAAAGAAAATAAAACTTATCTAAAGAGTAAATTTCATAGGCAAAATAAACAACGAAGATGAATAAAAAGAAGGATAAGGTTCTATTCATAAATCTATATCTCATATAGTCTGTATCTAATTATACCACAACCAAAGATAATTAAACATAAAGGGATAAAGTAATCTCCAAAACGCGTGTAGAGAGTTAAGTTTCTCTTTTTCAAAAGAACCTCTTCTGTCCTATATCCTGAAATAAAGATATCCTCCTTGTTTTTGCTGACCTTAGAGATAATTTCACCTTTTGGTGTAATAAAGCAAGATACCCCTGTATTTGCTGCTCTTACCAAATACCTTCTATTTTCAATTGCCCTGAATACAGATGCTTGAAGATGTTGGTAAGGAGCTGAACTCTTACCAAACCAGGCATCATTGGTAATTACAACTAAGAAATCAGCTCCTTTCTTTACAAATCTTCTGGAGATCTCAGGAAAGATATCTTCAAAGCAGATGAGAACAGAAAATTTAGATTCTGAGACATCGAGTTCTTTAGATGTTAGAGAAAATAGAGTGTAGTCTTTACCGGGAGTAAAATCTCCAATGGGATAGACTGTTTCTAAGAATCTGAATATCTTCTTCAAAGGGATATATTCACCAAAAGGAACGAGATGGAGTTTATCATATCTTTGAGGTGCTCTTTTGTCTGGCTCAATTAAAACTGCTGAGTTAAAGTATCTTCTATCTTCTCTTATAACTACACCCAACAAAAGAGGAATCTTCTTCTCTTCTACAAAATCTTCTACAATTAATCTATCTTTCTTATCCGTGTAAATTAATACCTTAGGGTAAGCAGCCTCTGGCCAAATGATCAAATCCGGATGATCTTCAGCTGCTTTTAGAGTTAAATCGAGATATCTATCTAAGATAAACTTTCCAGCTTCTTTCTCCCACTTTATCTCTTGGGGGATATTTCCTTGGATAACCGAAACCTTTAATTTTGGTTTATCATTTGTGTATTGACCTAATCTAAAAACACCATAACCCCATATAACTATAAAGAGAATAAAGACAAGAAGATACCTCTTAGCGTATAGTGTATAGCGTGTAGCAATGACTTCTGATTTCGGTAAACGGTGAACGGCAAACACCAAACGAAAGTCTTTAATTAATTCATATATAACTGTATTTGTCATCATCATAAAGAAGGAGACTCCCCAAATACCTGTAATATCTGAGATCTGGATCAAGGTAAGATTTAAATATTGGGAGTATCCTAAAAGAGCCCAACCAAAGCCAGTAAATAGATGGCTACGAAGATATTCTAAGAGAATCCAAAAGGAAGGAATAAAAAATAGGGAGTAGGTAGTAGACAGTAGATAGGACCTAATAAATAAACCAAATATACCAAAATAGATGGCTAAGTATAGGATGAGTAAGACTAAACCTAAAATACTCACATGACATAACCACCAAATTACCCCACAAAAAAAGATGATTCCTGTAAGATAACCGATAAGAAATCTTTGGAAGGAGTTTTTGTCTTCAAGAGCAAAAAATAGAGGAACAAACCCAAACCAACCAAATCCCCAAAGATTAAAATTAGGAAAGGAAAGAATCAAAAATAAACCTGAAAGAAAAGAAAGAAGAATACTCTTTTTCACTCCAAACTATAAAAGCTTCTCCATCTTTACAATGCGATCTAAGCGGAATATGCGCTCTTCTCCTCTTAACTTACAGAACCCTAAGAGATACAGATAATCTTTTTCTTTGGTTATCTCTTTGGGTTCAATGATCCTTTCTGTATACTCTCCCCATTTAGAGACATATTCAATCTTTAAAAATAACTTACTCTTCATTGCTTCCTCAATCAAAGGAGGAAGACTTATGAATTTCTCTTTCTTAAACTCTTCTTTAGATAATTCAAAGAACTGCTCTAAATACCAACCTTTGTTAGATAGATTCTTAAAATAGTACTTGAAGATCTCTCTCGTTGTGTAGGCATCCTCTAAAGCACGGTGTCTTCTTCTCTGTCTTACTCCTAAATAGTCGGCAATTACCTGTAGGCTATTGGAAGGAAAAGAAAAATATCTTCTGGCAATCTTTAAAGTACAAATATAGTGGTTCTCTGGCTGTGGAATATTTAAAATTGAAAATTCTTCTCTCAAGAATTTCAAATCAAAATTGACATTGTGACAAACAATGACTGCATCAGACAAAAATTCCAAAACTTTATCTATAACTTCACTAAAGAGAGGGGCATTCTTTACCATCTCAGATGTAATTCTATTCACCGCATATGCACCAGGTGAGATCGGTCTTTGGGGATTAATAAGGGTAGAATATTCTGATAAGATTCTAAATCCTTTACACCGCAATATCCCAATCTCACAGATACGATCTCCATAATGAGGGCTAAGTCCTGTAGTCTCTAAATCCAAAAACGCAAATATCGTATTTCTAAGATTTATCTTCCGCAGCACTTTTTATACTTCTTTCCTGAACCACAAGGACAAGGATCATTACGACCAACTTTGGGGACTTTTTTTGGAGGAGCAGTTACAGCCAAAGAAGGACCAGGATGAGAATCGCGTATTGCTGATGGTTCTTCTTCTGGTCTTTCAAAACGAGAGATCTCTTGATGGATAAATTCTTGAGGCAGAGATACAAAGACTCCTTTTAATCTCTCTTCTCTGATCAACTGTATCTTAAATATGTACTCTATAACATCCTCTTTTATCTTCTCGATCATATCTTGAAATATACTGAATGCTTCATTCCGATATTCAACTAGAGGATCGCGCTGTCCATAGGCACGTAAACCAATTCCTTCTCTTAAATTATCCATAGTATATAGATGGTCTTTCCATTTTGAATCGATAACTTGTAAAAAGACCCTTCTTTCTAATTCTCTCATCTGTTCTCTGCCAATTGAAATCTCTTTTTCTTCGTAGAATGAAATCATCTCTTTAAAGATGAAATCTTTGATTTCTTCTCTTTTCTTGTCCTTTATAGAAGGCTCTTCTAAGATTAAACCAAATTTTAATCTCAGGTGATTCTTTAGACCTTCAAAATTCCATTCTTGGTAAGGGGTCTCTGGTGCCAGATACATATTTAAAACCCTCTCTAATAAATCAGAGATATAAGAAAAGATCTCTTCTTTCAAATTCTTTCCCTCTAAGACCATGTGCCTTTGGTTGTAGATTACTTCTCTCTGTTTGTTCATCACATTATCGAATTCTAATAACTGTTTTCTGATTTCGAAGTTATGTTGTTCGACCCTTTTTTGGGCAATCTCAATGGATTTTGTCACCCAAGGATGCTCTATTCTTTGTCCTTCTTCTAAACCCAATCTATCCATAATCCCGATCAATCTATTCGAACCAAATAATCGCATCAAATCATCCTCTAAGGAGACATAGAATCTCGAGGAACCAGGATCTCCTTGTCTTCCTGCGCGACCTCGTAACTGGTTATCGATACGTCGTGCCTCATGGCGCTCTGTGCCAATGATATGAAGCCCTCCTAATCCTACAACTTTTTCATGCTCTGAGGTTGTCTCTTCCTTAAATTTTACAGAGAGATTCCTGTATTCTATGGAATAGTCTCTGTCAGTTAGTTTTACTCCTTTTGCTTTTAAAAAGTTTTTGGTTAGATGCTCAGGATTTCCTCCTAATAGAATATCTGTTCCGCGACCAGCCATATTTGTAGCAATCGTTATGGTCTTCAATCGGCCTGCTTGGGCTACGATCTGAGCTTCATATTCATGATATTTTGCATTAAGGACCTGATGAGAAATTCCTCTTCTCTTTAACATCTCAGATAGTCTTTCAGATTTCTCAATAGAGATGGTTCCTACTAAAACTGGTCTTCCTTTTTTATACCAATCTACGATTTCTTCGGCTACTGCCTCAAATTTCTCTTTTTCTGTCTTGTAAACACAATCAGAGAAATTCGTTCTAATCAAAGGTCGGTTTGTAGGGATGGCGACTGTATCTAATTTGTAGATATGTTTGAATTCGGTTGCCTCGGTATAGGCAGTTCCCGTCATTCCAGCTAATTTCTCATACATTCTAAAATAGTTCTGGAATGTGATCGTAGCCAATGTCTGATTCTCTCTTTCTATTTTCAGATTTTCCTTTGCCTCAACTGCTTGGTGTAGGCCATCTGACCATCTTCTTCCAGGCATTAATCTTCCAGTAAACTCATCGACAATTATGACTTGACCGTCCTTTACTACATAATCTCTATCGAGATCAAAGAAATGCTTTGCTTTTAAAGCCTGGATTGTGTGGTGTCTGTATTCCATAGTAGAAATTTCATGGAGATTATCTATTCCCCAGAGTTGAGCTGCTTTTCTCTCTCCTTCTTCAGTCAAAGAGATAGCATTCTGTTTTTCATCGGCTAAATAATCAAAACCTTTAGATAGATCTATTCCTTTAGATTTGGCCTCAATTTCATCTTTCTCAGTAATAATCTTACCCTTTAATTTTTTTGAGATCCTTTCAGCAATATAGTATTTTTCAGTAGATTCTTCAGCAGGACCTGAAATAATTAAAGGCGTTCTGGCTTCATCGATTAATATGGAATCGACCTCATCGACAATTCCATAGAAGAATCCACGCTGGACCATATCCTCTAACCTTATAACCATATTATCCCTCAGATAATCAAATCCAAATTCGTTGTTCGTTCCATAGGTGATATCACAATTATAAGCGTATCTTCTCTCTGTTTGATCCATATCATGCTGGATTGCACCACAACTTAAGCCCAAGAATTCATAGACTGGGCCCATCCATTCTCTATCTCTCTTCGCTAAGTAATCATTGACGGTGATGATATGTACACCCTTTCCCAATAAAGCATTTAAATATGCTGATAGAGTTGCTACCAGAGTCTTTCCTTCACCGGTAGCCATCTCAGCAATCTTTCCTTGATGTAGAATAATTCCACCTAGGATCTGGACATCAAAATGGCGCATACCGATCGCGCGCCTAGCTGCCTCTCTAACTACTGCGAAGGTTTCAGGTAGAATATCCTGAAAGATTAGATTTCTCTTCTCCTTTAGTCTTTCCTTCAGCTTCTCTTTTTCTTCAGGTAACACCACTTCTCTAATTTTTGATTCTAATTCTTCTATCTCAGAAGATATCTCCTTGTTCTTTCTTTGGATATGTTCTTTAAATTGCTCAGTTTTATCTCTCAATTGTAGATCTGTAAGTCTTGATATTTTATCTTCCAAGCTGTTTACCAAACTGACGATAGGAGACAACCTTCTTATCACATCCATAGAAGGAATAGGTATTTCTTTGGAAAGGAAGATATTAACTTTTGGCTTTAATCTCTCAATTCTACTTTGGTTATAATTTAAGATTGTATTTTTTACTAACCCAAACATCTTATCCCTGTTTCAAGTTATTCAAGTTAGGGAGTTATTCAAGTTATTCAAGTGACTTCCTAACTCTCCTAACTTTACCTAACTTCCTTATTTCAAGTTATTTAAGTTAGAGAGTTACTCCCCTAACTTCTTCCTTAAATATGCTTCAATAAACATATCGATATCTCCATCTAAGATCTTTTGTACATCAGAGGTCTCCAAATTTATCCTGTGGTCTTTAACCATATTGTAGGGATGAAGTATATAAGAACGAATCTGGGATCCCCATTCTATCTTCTCTTTCTTAGGATAAATTTCAGCGAGTTTTTCCTTTTTCTT
>DDKR01000010.1 GCA_002340085.1 Candidatus Omnitrophica bacterium UBA2593 | reverse complement strand
TATCAAAGAAATTGGCAAATTGGTAATAATCATCGAACCCTTAATTAGTTGACAAAGCATTATATAAAGAGCTCCGGACTATATTATTTGACAACTAATCGTCTGCGGTTGAGTAGCGAAAGCATTTAGGCGAGCGGTTGTAGGAAAGCGGTGTAAGAGAGAACTTCACGCACGGTTTGACGAGGGGATGATGGAGACACAGTTTGGTTGTGCGCCACTGTTCTACTCTACAAACCTCTTCTCTTTTATTGGGGAGATCAAAGATAGTTATAAGATTTTTCTTCAAACTGCACAAATTATAGATAATTCTGTTTGGAAGGTTAACAATTACGGAGAAAATGAGGAAGACCAAATAGAGAGATTAAAATTTCATCTTAAAGATATACTTTATTTGATGATCTTGGAATTTTGCTCTACCTTTTATCTTTAAAAATTCTATCGCTGTCTTTTCCTCTATTCTTTCTTCTATCTCTTTTTTCTCGAAGTAAGGATAAAAAATATCGACTCCTAAAAATTGTCTCCATTTTTCTCTTAATATCTTTCTTTCTTCTTCTCTACTTATCTCTGCAGCATAGGCTTCTTTATTGATAAAGTCTAAAAAACTCTTTGTTATCTTTTCTTCTGAGAGTGATGATTCTGTCTTGAAGATAGGAATAGTCTCTTCCTTATTTTCTACTTCGGTTTGCGCAGAGACAAGATTAACTTGCGTGAAGATATACACCAAGATTAAAATTATCTTTACTATCCCAAACATTTTTCTTCCCTCTTAAAGTATAACACAAGATTCGATAAAATACAACCCACAGAGGAGAATTTAATAGATGTAACTAATTGAAATTAGATAAGATATAAATTTTAATCACTAAAGAAGATAGAAAGGAATTCTTTTGAGAAGTTACTTGCTGCTTTTACACTCTCAACCAAACCATCGAGTGCACCCTTCATTGCCTCGCCAGGAGCTCGCCAGATGGCAAAGATCCTATAATGTAAGAGGCCTCTTTTTTCAGGTTTCTCTCTGCTCCATACCTCATATATGTAGGCCTTTTTTATATTTTGGGGAGCCTTAACAAAAAGACCATATAAAGGTGAGAAGCTAAATTCTATTAAATTTCTACCCATATTTATTAAATGGTGTCTTACCGAATAAGCGTATACCGAAGAAGGTAAAAATAGAACTACGATTACTATTATGATAACTTTATTTGGTCTTTTCATCAGTTACCTCTTTTACTTTTTCAAAATAGATCTTTTTATCTTTTAATTGATGGATAAAGTTTTTAAGTTCGGGTATCTTGCCTCTGTAAGGCCAAAAGCCAAATCTCTTTGCTTCTTTATAGGCTTCTTTTATACTCCAACCACAGACAACCACCCGATATAAAGCTGTCATCGCACCGATTCTGTCTCTTCCACTTTCACAGTGTACAAATACCGGTTGATTATCTCTATTTAAGACTATCTCTAGGAATTTAAGGACTTGGGGATCTGAAGGCCTCTTATAGATACTCATCGGTAAATTATAAAAATTCATACCTAAATTTTCTACTTGTTCTTTTTCTAATTGTAACTCCTCATTTTCTCCCCTTAGACTGATTATAGTCTTTATTCCTAAAGATTTTAATCTTTCTATTCCCTTTTGGTTAGGTTGTCCACCACGAAATAAGAGATCATCTACCTGATAAAAATTGGGGATATCAGAGAATCTATCTCCAATGTATCCAAGATAAGCACAACTACTAATGAGAGAAACTAACAGAATAATTAATTTTATATTCATGATATACCAATTATTGTAAGAAATTAACTGTCTTATTCTTCTATTTCAAATCGACACCCACAGATGTTACATTCATAGATAGACATCTCATAATGGGGTTCTACAAAGCGCGTATCACAACTTCCACATTTAGGACATTCAACTGGTGGTGACCAATCAGACATAATTGCCCTCCTTCTAATTTTTACTGAGGTAAGAATCTTGTAGGAGTGATTCTTATTTTTCTATTCTACTACAAAATACTCTAAAAACAAGTCAAAAAAGATTCAACAGAGATTATCTTTTTGATCATCGCGATTTTTTTTACTTGATTGGTTATAGATTATGTTATAATATAAAAATATAAGATTTTTTGATGAAAATCTCAAAAAGGAGGTTGATATGGAGATTGAAGTAAAGAAGTTAAGTGAAGAACAGCTTAAAGAGAAAGGGGTATTTAAGTGGTCTGTTTGGGAGAAGGAAGTTTCAAAGTTTGATTGGTATTATGACAGTGTTGAAGAGTGCTACTTTTTAGAAGGAGATGTCACAGTAGAGACCAAAGATGGTAAGAGAATAAATTTTGGCAAAGGAGACTTTGTTACCTTCCCTAAAGAGTTATCTTGTACTTGGGACATAAAAAAACCAGTTAAAAAGCACTATAATTTTAGGTAGTCCAAAAATCTCTTTCTTTAAGATAGAGTTCTCTTATAATTAGACCTGTGGAGAAAAGATCTCTACTCTTAAGATCTTTAACCTCTTCTATTTCTGTAATTTTTAATCCTTCCTCTAAGATCTTTTTACAATTAGTTGAAAAAAATGTAAAATGTGATATATTAAACTTACTCGACAAAAGACCATACTAAAGGGAGGTGAGACAAGATGTGGTACCTGAAGTTAAGGATGTGGCTTTTGTTGACAGTTCTTTTTGGAATCCTCTATATGATAGCAACAATGATCGGAGTAAGTGTAGGAATTACAAATTTTTATTTCTATTTATTCTTATCCTTATTCTTTATATTTATCCAGTATATGATAGGACCTAAGATTGTAGAGTGGACGATGAGAATAAGGTATATCAAGAGAGAGCAATCTCCTTATCTATATTCAGCGGTTGAAGAACTATCAAGAGAAGCGAAAATTCCTTTACCTAAAATAGGAATTGCTCAAATTCCTATTCCTAATGCCTTTGCCTTTGGAAGGACTTTAAAAGATGGGAGAGTCTGTGTTACTGAAAGTATAATGAGGTTGTTGAATGAAAATGAGTTAAGAGCAGTATTAGGCCATGAGATAAGCCACTTAAAGAATAGAGATGTCCTAACTATAACTTTACTTTCAGTCATACCCATGATTCTATACCGGCTCACCTGGCATTTCTTGTGGTTTGGAGGAGGTAGAAGAAGAGAACAAAGAGCAAATACTCTTCTCATTGGTTTAGCTGCATTTTTATTTTATTTCATCACCAATCTTTTAGTCTTATATGCTTCGAGGATCCGTGAATACTTTGCTGATAGAGGTTCAGTCAACTTGGGAAATAAGCCAGCCTGGCTTGCTTCTGCCTTATATAAGTTAGTCTATGGCTCAGCCAGAATGGATAAGAAGACATTAAAAGAATCTGAAGGTTTAAAAGCATTCTTTTTAAATGATCCTTCTAAAGCTTTGAATGAGATTCAAGAATTGAGACAGTTAGATTTAGATAGATCAGGAGCAATCGATACACATGAATTAGAAGCCTTACAACAAAAAAGGATAAATTTGAGTTTTTCAGATAAGTTATTAGAAGTCTTAAGTACTCATCCCAATATGCTTAAGAGGATAAAACAGTTAGCAAAGTATAGTTGAGAGAGTTTAAGGTTGCTTTAGCTTTAGGTGGTGGCGGAGTAAGGGGATTCTCACATATTGGAGTGTTAAAGGTCTTAGAATTAAATCAAATCCCCATCGACTTCATTGTGGGAACAAGTATGGGAGCATTAGTAGGAGCAGTCTATTGTTTATATAAGGATATAGATTTCTTAGAAGATAAGGCTAAGGAGATAGTCAATTCAGAGGGCATAAAACAATTAAAAAGTCTATCCGCAGAATCTGATCCTGAAGAGAAAAAACTACTCATTAAAAAATTCTTAGATTTTTTAAAAGACATCTCCTTTTGGTATAAGATGATTACAAAAAAATGGATGGTCGATTCGAAGGTGATTAGAGATTTGGTAAGCCAAATAATTCCTGAGGATAAAAATTTTTCTGATTTAAAGATTCCTTTCGTATGTGTAGCTACAGACCTTCTAACCGGTGAAGAGGTAATATTAAAAGAAGGAAATCTTTTGGAAGCGGTAGTTTCGTCATCTTCTGTACCAGGAGTTTTTGAACCAATAAGAGTAAAGAACAGGTTATTCATAGATGGAGGAATAAGTAGTCTTATCCCATCTCAAGCTGCAAGGAAATTAGGTGGTGATTTTATCATCGGGGTAAATGTTGAAGGTTTTAGATTAAAGGAGGATTTTAAAGGAATGATTGATATTATGTTTCAGGCAGATCAAATCACTACCCACCATCTTAATAAAAGGAATCTTTCTGAATGTGATTTTGTCATTCAGCCTGAGGTCTTTCATATAAGTTGGGCAGATTTCTCTAAAGCAGAATACTGTATTGAGAGAGGAAGGACTCAGGCAGAAAGAATTCTCCCCCAACTAAAGAAGGCTATATATAGAAAGAAGTTTAAGACATTTTTTAAAAGATTGCTTAGGAGATAATAGCAATGTTTTTAAAGATACTTGAGATCTTCGTACCTTTAACCGTCTTTTTGATTATTTTGATTACAGGGTTTATTTTGAGAAAGATTCTATTCAATCGACTATCTTCTTGGGCAGAAAAAACAGAATCTAAGATTGATGATATAATCACCTCTGCAATCAAGACTCCTTTTGTTATTTGGTCTTTAATGCTAGGTATATATCTTGCATCTAAGATTTCAAGGCTTCCTGAAAATTTGGTCAATATGGGAGGAAAGATTCTACTTACGCTTGGTATTTTCTCTGCGAGTTTAGTCCTGGCAAATATATTTACAAGGTCAATAAGATTATATTCTTCAAAATTAGATGCGGTTTTACCGGTGACCTCGCTTACACAAAACATTACCCGAATCATTATCTTCGTAATAGGGGTTCTTATAATCTTGAACTCTTTGGGTATAACTATAACTCCTATTTTGGCCACTTTAGGTGTAGGTGGATTAGCTGTTGCTTTAGCATTACAGGATACCCTATCTAATTTCTTTTCTGGTTTCTATATTACCTTAGCCAAACAGATCAGGGTTGGTGATTTTATAAAATTGGAATCTGGTGAAGAAGGTTATGTTTTAGATATCGGCTGGCGGGCAACGAGAGTTAGGATGTTGCCAAACAATGTTGTACTTATCCCCAATAATAAACTTGCCCAATCTATAATTACCAATTATTACCTACCAGAAAAAGAATTAGCGGTTTTAGTTCAAGTTGGAGTCCATTACGACAGTAACTTAGAACATGTCGAAAAAGTCACCATTGAGGTAGCAAAAGAAGTAATGAAAGAGATCTTAGGAGGAATTCCTGAATTTGAACCATTCATAAGATACCATACATTTGGTGATTTCAGTATTGGTTTTACGGTTATCTTAAGGGCAAAGGAATTCGTAGATCAATACCTAATCAAACATGAATTCATAAAAAAATTGCATCAGCGCTATAAGAAAGAGGGAATAGTCATACCCTATCCCATCCGAGCAATAAATTATACCCAGGAGAAGAGTG
>DDKR01000127.1 GCA_002340085.1 Candidatus Omnitrophica bacterium UBA2593 | reverse complement strand
ACAAACTCTTCTAAGAATGTTGTACAACAAAGTCTTCTACCACATGGCCCATACCCTCCAAAGAATCTCGCTTCGTCTCTCACTCCAATTTGTCTTAACTCAATTCTTGCTTTAAATATCTTTGCTAAATCTTTTAATAGATCCCTAAAATCTATCCTGCCTTCAGCTGTAAAATAAAAGATTACTTTTGTACAATCGAATGAATACTCAGCTTCAATCAATTTCATGGATAAGGTGTGTTCAATGATTTTCTCACTACATCTGATAAGAGCTTCTTTCGCTTTAACTTTATTTTCCTCGATCTTTCTTAAATCAGAGTGGGTTGCTACCTTTATTATATCTCTTAGGGGTTCCTCAAATGTCATCTTTTCTATCTCTTCTACATCTGATAAAACCTCTCCATAATCCTGACCTCTCTCAACTTCTACAATCACATAATCTCCAATCTTAACGCAAACCGTTCCTAACTTGTAGTAGAGGAGAGGACCTCTCTCTCTCAATCTTACCTGGACTACCCTTTCCATAGATTTACCTTAATGTAATTTAATATCAATTTTGGATTCACATTCTGTTCATAATAGAAAGCAGCTTCCTTTAACATCCTATAGATATCTTCTAATTCCTCCTCTGTATATCTGTCTTGAAATTTTGAGAATCTTTCTTTTTGGTCGATGTTAATTATTCTGTCAAAAATACCTCTTTTCAAAAGAAGGATATCCCTAAACCAGCTGATAAGGATAGATAAGATCAGATTAAATCCTTCTCTATTTTTTATTAGGTCTTTGATATTCGAATTATCCTCAGAAAAAAGATTTCTCTCTAAAAAATGAGAAAGGATAGTTTTCTTCTCATTAAAAAGGTTTCTTTCTTTGAATTCTAAAGCTCTTCTGTATCTTCCTTCGGAAAAATAGGCTAAGAAATGTGCCTGTAAATCAGAGAAACCAAAATCCTGGATTAAGATTTTTTTGAGAGAATCTACATCTAAAGAAGAAAACATTATCCTTTTGCAACGAGAGATTATTGTTGAAAAGACCAAATTTGGTTTAGATGTAATCAAAATCAGAATGTTCTCCTTAGGTGGTTCTTCTAAGATCTTAAGGAGAGAATTCTGTGCTTCAGGCGTTAGATTCTCTGCCTCACAGATTATAAAGACTTTATGTTTTGCTTCCCATGGTTTCAAGTAAATAATCTTCTGTAGATTTCTGATAGTCTCTATCTTTATAGAACCCGGCTCATCTCTTCTTATCCAATGAACATCAGGGTGATTATAATTCTGTATCTTTAAACATGAACTACACTTATCACAACAATCAGAATCTACAGGATTAAAACAATTAATTGCCTTTGCAAAGTTCAAAGAAATAAACTCCTTCCCAATGCCTATAGGACCTATAAATACATAAGAAGGAGAAAGTATTCCTCTCTTTAGAGAATTCAATAAGATCTTTATAGGAATCTGGTGCCCCTTTATTTGACTGAAAGCCATCTCTCTATAATTTCCCTTATCTTCTCCTGGACAGAATTTTTGTCTGCTCTTATCTTTATAACTTTAATCCTCTCAGGTTCTTCTCTTGCCAATCCCAAATAACCTCTTCTTACTCTCTGATGATAAGAGATCGATTTTTCTTCTATCCGATCTTTCTTTTTACCTGCCCTCTCCAATCCCTTTTTTGTTCCAATATCTAAGAAAAAGGTCAGGTCTGGTGTAATCTCTCCACAGACAAACTTTGCCAATCTCTTTATAAGTCCTATATCAACCTTTCCTCCGTAACCTTGATAAGCTAAGGTTGAATCTAAGAATCTATCACAGATAATAATTTTTGGTTCTTTTAAGTAAGGTGATATCTTTTCTTTCACAATCTGAGCTCTTGAGGCCATATAGAGAAGTAGTTCTGTGATTGGAATCATCCGATCATTTTTAGGATCCAAAAGGATCTTTCTTATCTTCTCACCAATTAAAGTTCCTCCCGGCTCACGCAGATGTATTACTGAATATCCTCTTTTGATAAGGTATTTAGTCAAAAGTCTTATCTGTGTACTTTTACCTGAACCTTCAGATCCTTCAAAAGTAATAAATGCAGATCTCTTCAAATCTTTCTTCTCCATACTGTTCTGTTCTTTAGATCTTCTAAGATTATACCTTTCTCCTCTAAGTCTTTTCTTATTTTATCGGCTAATTTAAAATCTCCCCTCTTACGCGCTGAATCTCTTCTTCCTATCTGTAAGCTTATCTCTTCCTCTGAGATCTTGGGTTTCTCTAATCTTAAACTCAAACCCAAAATAGCTGCCAACTCATAAAGTAATCTCCTTACCTCACAGATAAAACTTAGGTCTGTGATTCTCTTATTTGCTGTGTTTACCAATTCAAAAAAACAAGCTAGAGCTACAGGTGTATTAAAATCATCATCCATCGCTTTTAAAAATTCATCTTTGATCTTATCAAGTTCTTTAAACTCAGGAGTAGCGTTTGATTTATAAGTTGGAATTTCTCTCTCTATTCTGTCTAATACCATCAATATTCTTTCTGAAGAACTCTTTGTTTCATCCATTTTCTGAAAAGAAAAATCTATGGGAGACCTGTAATGAGAAGAGAGAAAAAAGAGTTTTAAGATATCAGTTGAATACTTCTTTAAGATATCTCCAATTGAGACAAAATTACCCAAAGATTTTGCCATCTTTTCTCCATTTATAGTTAATAGACCATGGTGTAACCAATACTTGGAGAATGGTTTGCCTGTATAACTCTCTGATTGAGCGATCTCATTTTCGTGATGAGGAAAGATAAGATCTAGACCACCTCCATGGATATCTAAGGTTTCGCCTAAATAATGGGTAGCCATGGCTGAGCATTCTATGTGCCAACCAGGTCTCCCCCTCCCCCAAGGTGAATCCCAGAAAGAGGTATCTTTTACGCCTTTCCAAAGACAAAAATCTAAAGGATCATCTTTTAACTCTCCGGGCTCAATCCTAGCTCCTGCTAAGATATCTTCCAACCTCTGATTTGACAACTTACCATAGCCTGAGAAATTCCTTACCTTAAAATAGACATCACCATTCTTCTGATAGGCAAATCCTTTTTCTATCAATCTCTCTATCATCTTAATCATTTCACAGATATGATCGGTTGCCTTAGGTTCAAAATCCGCTCTCTCTATTCCTAAGACTTCTAGATCTTTATAATACTTCCTTATGTATCTCTCTGAGAAATCCTTCCAAAAAATACCCTCTTCTCTTGCTCGATTTATAATCTTATCATCACAATCTGTAATATTGCGTACAAGTTTGACTTTGTAGCCTCGGTAATCTAGGTATCTTTTAATTATATCGAATACAAATAAGCTACGGGCGTGGCCTAAATGACATTCATCATAGACTGTAACTCCACAGGTATACATATTTACTTGTGGTGGATTCAAGGGAATAAATTCTTCTTTTTTGCGAGTTAGAGAATTATAAAGATAAATTGCCATCTATTTCTTTTCTTTCTCTAAATTCTCAATTCTTCTTTTTAATTCCTCAATCTGCTCCATTATCGGATCTAATATATGGATGTGATCTAAACTTACTTCGATCTTTCTTCCATTTTGCTTTGTGATTCTTCCGGGGACTCCTACTACCGTTGAATTCGGAGGAACATCCTTTATGACTACTGCATTTGAACCAACATAGGAATTATCTCCAATGGTGATACCACCTAAGATCTTTGCCCCACTTCCTACCACAACATTATTACCAATCGTAGGATGTCTTTTCCCCTTTTCTTTTCCTGTTCCACCTAAAGTTACTCCTTGAAATAAGGTAACATTATCTCCAATGATTGCAGTCTCACCAATTACTACACCCACCCCATGATCAATAAATAATCCTCTCTTGATTTTAGCTCCTGGATGAATCTCAATTCCCGTTAAATGCCGAGAGACTTGAGAGATAAGACGGGCAATAAATTTCAATCTAATCTTTAGAAAAAATTGAGCTATACGATGAAAGATTATTGCGTGTAGACCCTGATAGAGTAACAGAACCTCCAAATAATTTCTTGCTGCCGGATCTCTTTCTAAAGTAGCTTTAATCTCAGGTTTAAATAAAAAAGCGATTAAGAGAATTAAGGATATAAAAAACAGAAGAATTATAATAATTAAATTAAACCATATCATCTCTTCTTTAATAGACAGACAGCAAAACTTGAGATTGCTTTTCCTTTTCCTATTTCTCCAATCTTCTGATTCGTTTTTGCCTTAACATTGACTGAATTTTGGCTGGCTTCTAACATCTTAGAGATGTTTTCAGAAATCTTTGTCTTAAAAGGTTCCAAACGAGGGAACTCAGCAACAATGACTATATCTATATTATTGATCTCATAGTCTTTTTCCTTTACTAAATCAAAGACCTCTTTTAAGATCAGGCTACTTGAGATCCCTTTGTATTTGGGATCTCTATCTGGAAAAAGTTCTCCTAAATCTTTTTCTCCAATTGCTCCCAACAAGGCATCACAGATTGCATGTAGTACAACATCACCATCTGAATGCCCCAAAAGTCCTTTTTTGTAAGGGATCTTTACTCCCCCTAAAAATAATTCTCTTCTCTTGGTAAGCTTATGGATATCATAACCTATCCCGACTCTGTATGACATTCTAATCTCAAAATATCAATTCAACTTCTGTATCTTTAAGACAGCCTCAGCAAATATTAAATCTTCTGGGGTAGTAATCTTTATATTAAAATAGTCTCCTTTTACTACCTTTACCTTCACACCTAATTTCTCCACCAAACTCGAGTCATCAGTGAAGTCTTTATCTTTGAATTTTCTGTAGGCAGCTAAAATAATATCTTTTCTGAATACCTGGGGCGTTTGGATCTCCCAGATCTTTCTTCTGTCTAAAGTCTCTTCTATGAATTTTTTGTTATTGAGTCTCTTTAGGGTTGATTTCAAAGGAACTCCACAGACTGCTGCTCCAAATCTCTCTGCTCCAAATATAACTCTCTCCAATATACTCTGATTGACGAATGGTCTAACTACATCATGGATGAGAACAAAATCAGTATCAGGAGCTATAACTTGAAGTCCTTTCTCTACTGAAAGCCTTCTTGTCTTACCACCAACTATAACTTTCTTTATTCTTTTAAAACCCTTGGTAGCAATTAATCTTTTTACCCTTCTCATATCGTCTCTTTTGATGACTAAGATAATATTTTTAATCAATGGGTATTCTGTGAGCATCTTTAAGGTGTAGTAAAGAATGGGTTTTTCTTTAATTTTGACGAAGGGTTTAGAAATAGAAGATCTTAATCTCTCGCCTTTACCTGCGGAAACTACAATAGCCTCCAGCCTCATACTATTGCTCACACATAGAAATTTTATTCTCCTTAAATATTTGTACTTAGAATTTATTTGGATGTAATTTAGCGAAGATCATCCTTCCTGCTGGTGTCTGTAAAGTCGAAGTAATGACCACTTTTACTTCTTGACCGATAAGTCTCCTTGCGTCTTCAACTACAATCATCGTTCCATCGTCTAAGTAGCCTACTGCCTGATTGAATTCTTTTCCTTCTTTGATGAGTCTAACTCGTATTTCTTCTCCAGGAAGGATGATTGTTTTTATAGCATTAGCGAGCTCGTTTATGTTTAGTACTCTCACTCCTTGTAAGTTGGCAACTCTATTCAAATTATAATCTACAGTAAATACTTTTGCTTCTAAAAGTTTTGCTAATCTAACTAATTTCATATCTACTTCAGTGACCTCAGGAAAATCTTCCTCCTGAATATTTAGAGGTACTTTCAGATCTTTCTGTATTAAATTTAATATCTCTAAACCCCTCCTTCCTCTCTGACGCTTAATAGGGTCTGAAGAATCGGATATCTGTTGAAGTTCTCTAAGTACGAATCGAGGAATGGTGATCCTGCCTTCAAAGAAACCCGTCTTTAAGATATCAATGATCCTTCCATCGATTATTGCGGAGGTATCTAAGAGGATCGTTTGCTCTGCTGACTCAGTCCTTCTTAATCTCACATAAGGAATGACTAAATTAAATTCGTCTCTACCTCTCATCGCCATGATCATACCTAAATAACAGAAGACCAAAGTTAATATTACACGGATAAATGAAAGAGCAGATTCGGTTATCGGAGCCAAACTGAAAGCATCTCCAACTAATTTCGCGATAATTATTCCCAAGATAAGTCCGAATACTGCTGAAGATAACCCTCTTACTGAAACTCGGCGCATTCCCATCTCA
>DDKR01000152.1 GCA_002340085.1 Candidatus Omnitrophica bacterium UBA2593 | reverse complement strand
TAAGTTCATCTCTAAATTTTGTCTGGATCTGATAGAGTATCAAGGGGAGTTGTTTATAACTAAAAAGATAGTCTTTCACAAGATCAGTAATTACCTCCTCATGGGTTGGTCCTAAACAAAGGCTTCTTCTTCTTCTGTCTTTAAACCTTATCAATGTCTCCCCTAATTGGATATCTCTCTTTGTCTTTACCCAAAGTTCTAAAGGCTGAATGCAAGGTAAAAGCAACTCCTGACACCCAGCTGAATCTAATTCTTCTCTGATTATCTTGTAGATCTTCTTCAAGACCCTTAGGCCTAAAGGTAAATACGAATATACTCCAGAGATGAGCATATGCACAAGACCTGCTCTCAGCATTAATTTATGGCTTACACTCTCTGTACCTTCAGGTGCTTCCTTTAAAGTAGGAATAAAAGTCTTTGACCAAAACATCTTTCAAGTTATTCAGGTTAGGGAGTTAGTCAAGTTATTCAAGTAACTCACCTAACTTTCCTCATTAAATATCTCTTCAGGTAGATCTATACCTCTTTTGGTGAACTGAGGGTAGAATTTAGGTAAAACTTTCCCCACCCTCCAATCACCAATTACTCTACCTTCAGAATCTAAACCCTCTATCTCAAAAAAGAAGAGATCTTGTAAGATTACTTCGTCATTTTCAAATCCACGAACTTCAGTTATATGCGTAATCTTCCTTGAGCCATCGGATAAGCGGTCCTGTTGAATGATAAGATCTAAACTTGAGGCGATCTGCTTTCTGATCGCCCATGAGGGAAGTGATACACCAGAGAACAAAGCCATTGTCTCAATACGTGAAACCGCATCGTGAGGAGAAGCTGCATGTAAGACTGCTAAAGAGCCTCTATGGCCAGAAGACATTGCCTGTAACATATCTAAGGCTTCAGCTCCTCGGATTTCACCTAAGATGATCCTTCTTGGTCTCATTCTTAAAGAATTTCTAAAGAGATCTCTGATGGTAATCTCACCTTTTCCTTCAATAGAGGGAGGTTTTGTCTGAAGTCTTACCACATGGTCTTGAGATAAGGAAAGTTCAGCTGTATCTTCAATAACGATAATTCTTTCAGAAGGCTCAATATAAGAAGAGAGAACATTTAAAGTAGTTGTTTTTCCTGAACCAGTTGCTCCGGAGAAGACGATATTGAGTCTTGCCTTTATAGCCGCTACTAAGAATCTAGCCATCTTCTCATTTATCGTTCCCAAGGAGACTAAATCTGTGATATCTCTTATCTCTTTTAAGAATTTGCGTATCGTTATTACAGGTCCGGTTAAAGAGACCGGAGGAATGATTATATTTATCCTTGAACCATCAGCTAAAGAGATATCGGTGAAAGGCAAAGTCTCATCGACTCTCCTCCTTGTAGATTCTAAGAGTCTATAAATGGTACGCATAAGGTGTGCCTCATCTTCAAAATATAGATCTGTCAGCTGCATCTTACCTTCTCTTTCTATATATATCTTTTTAGGACCATTGACCATAATTTCAGTTATGGATTTATCTTCGAAAAGTTCTCTTAAAAGGCCTAAACCCATAAACTCATCGACCAATTCTTTAATAAGATCTTCTCTCTCTTGAGGTAATAGAGATGATCGACTCTCTGAAGAGACACGCTCAATTGCTTTTTCAATCTCTCTTTTTAATTCTTCTTCAGTGAGTCTGCTTTTTTTAAACAACCTATCATATTCAAAGATTAATCTTTGATAGACCTTCTCTTTAAATCCTTTAATCATTTTTGACTCCTGTCTCTGCCAACAAACTATCCACCACTTCTTCTGGCTTGACCCTTTTTATGATCTCACCTTTCTTAAAGATTACACCTCTCCTCTTCCCAAAGGCAACTCCTAAATCTGCATCCTTTGCCTCACCAGGACCATTAACTTCACACCCCATAACCGCAATTCTGAGCCTTGAGGGTAACTTCGAATCCTCTGTCAAAAGTCTCCTCTCAATATCTCCAACAATCTTTATAAGATCAACCTTGCATCTCCCACAAACCGGGCAAGAGATAATCTCTGGACCAAACTGCCTTAAATTCAGAGATTCTAAGATCTTCTTTGCTACCCTTACTTCTACCAAAGGAGATGCTGTCAGAGAAACCCTTATGGTATCACCTATACCTTTAGCTAAAAGTAAACCTATTCCTACAGCTGACTTTACTGAACCAGACTCAAATGAACCTGTAGCAGTAACTCCTAAATGGAATGGATAATCACAAAATTTAGCCATCTTTCTATAAGCTGAAATTGTATCTAAGAGATCTGATGTTTTTAAAGAAACAACAATATCAAAAAAATTCAAATCTTCTAAAACTTTAATGTAGTCTAAAGCTGTTGAAACCATCCTATCATATATTTTGGCCTTTGGGATTTTTGATTCTGGTAGTGACCCTGAATTTACACCTACTCTTATTGGAATTCTACAATCCTTAGCAGCTTTAACTATTTCTTCTATCTCTTTTTTCTTATGAATATTTGCAGGATTTAATCTAATCTTGTCCATACCTCTCTTTATTGCTTCAATTGCTAATTTGAAATTAAAATGAATATCTCCTACTAAAGGTACTGTAGTTTGGCTCCTTATCTTTCTAATAGCTTCTACATCTTCAAAATCCTTTATTGCTAGGCGGATGATTTGACATCCTTCTTTCTCTAAATCTCTTATCT
>DDKR01000161.1 GCA_002340085.1 Candidatus Omnitrophica bacterium UBA2593 | reverse complement strand
ATCGCATTTTCAGTAGTCAACTCTGCTAAATTATCTTGTTCTATTCCTTTTAGGATTGCTACTTCTTTTAAGACCTTTAAAATGTCTTTTGGCTGGGATTCATAGGTCTTGTAAAATACAGGTGAATCTGTCTCTAAGATTAGATTCTCCAAAGGTGTATTTTTTATGGCCTCTCTGTGTTCTTTGCTGTATTCGCAAGCAGGTGTTGCTGAAATAGAATACCTGTATCTTATTATTTCTTTTAGAATATCTAAAGGTCCCGAATACCAGTGAAAGATGGCTTTCTTTAGATTCTTCTTTAAAACAAAATCCAAACACTCTCTCCAAGCACCCCGACTATGAATAATTACTGGCTTCTGAAAATTCAAAGCTAAATCGAGCTGGCTTTCAAAAACTTTCCTCTGTAGATCTCTTATCTCACCTTCTTTTCTTGCCTCTTTAAGCCAAAAATCTAAACCTATCTCTCCAATAGCAACTATCTCATCTATATTCTTTTCAATCTGTTTGGTTACTCCTCCTAATTCCTGAGGGTCTAAATTCCAAGGATGAAGACCTAAGGCTAAATAAATCTTTGGCTCTCTATAATTTTTGGAGATCTCAATTACCTTCTCATTTGTTCTTAGATCTGAGCCAACAGAGATTATACTGATTACACCTATCTTCCTTGCTTCACTTAAGGCTTTTTCTAAGTTATTTATCTGTTCTAAGTGGGTGTGCGTATCAATAAGTTTAAACATTATAGAGATTATCCATACCTTATCTTAAATATGAGAATGAGAATTACCAAAATAAGGGTTACTCCATTGGCTAGAATGATTGGGGTCTTTCTTATCAAGAATCCATAGATAAACCATAAAGATACACCCAAAGAAAAGATAGAGAATGTAATTAAAGAGAGATCTTTTGTCTGTTTTGTTCTTATTGCTTTTATTACCTGAGGGAGAAAGGAGACAGTACAAAGAATGCCTGCAGTAAGACCGATTATAAATTCAATATTCATTTCTCTATAAATTTTGAAGATTTCATAAAAAAATTTGAACCTAAATGATAGATAAGATCTGCTTTGGATGTATCCCAGATGTCTTGCTTAAATAACTCAGATTCTGCTTCTACATAGATTGGTTCACCAATAAATAAATAATGGTCTCCTATCTCTTTATAATCCCTCAAAATACATTCAATAGAGCCTATGCATTCAAAAATCTTTGGAGTCCTAATTAATCTATTTGCCTTTTCTTTAGTGAGTTTGGCTTCTTTGAATTTATCTACATCTCTTCCCGAATGTTTTCCGCAGTAGATTACCTTATCTAATAAAGACCAATCTGGAATATTTATGATAAATTCTTCACCTTTTAAAATTAGTTCTGAAGAGAAATGTGTCTTTGCTACAGAGATACCAATTACAGGTGGTTTAATTGAGATAGGGGAATGCCAAGCCAAAGTTATAATATTTGATCTATCCTTATAACTTGAGGTCACCAGAATCACATTTCCTGAATTGATCAATCTGTTTACCCTAGAAAGAGAAATCTCTTCTTTCATCTTCTACCTCCTTAAAAGAGTATCCTGTCTTCTTTATCAAGACTTACTTTTTTATCTCCTACTGTCTTACCACAATTACAACAGATATATTCGAATAAATAACCATCGGGTAAAACCAAGAGTAACTTTTCTCTAACCGGCATAGAACCAGAACAATTATCACAGTATAAAAAAGTAGCCTTAAAGTCTTTATATTGCTCCATAGAAACTCCTAAGATTTAATCTTTGTAACTTTCAAAATTTGAATTATCCATCTTAAACCTTGAAAGATTTTTTTAAAATAATTTATTTATTTTAAGAATCATCTAGATAGAAATTCTGAGTTTTTTATTATGAATCTCCAAAGCCACCCCTTGGATATTCCGGCATAAGGTATATTTATCCTTGGGGTTCTCAAGATGCCTCTTTCTTTTATATCTTGACCTTCTGTAAAATAGATTTTCTTTCCTTCTACCATATCTTCTCCATTAAAGGATTTGTTGACTTTTAGCGCCCTACATAATTTTCCCGGACCATTCAACAATTTTCTGATGTTGAAATTATTATCAAAGGATTTTCCTATATTCTTTAAAATCAGTTCTATTCCTATAAGAGGCTCTAAAGCCCTAATTAGAACTCCGCCTGCTTCACCTTTTAGATGACATACCACATTCAAACAATAGGTATTTATATATACAGGATAAACATAAGCACAACCTACCTTTCTGAATAAAAGGTCAGTCCTCTTTGTACGACCAAATCTTCCTACATGACAACCTAAATCTTCTCTTCCTCCATATGCTTCTGTCTCTACAACTTTAGTTACTATTTTATCACCACTAAAATTTACGATTAGATATTTTCCTAAAAGCTTTGGGGCAACCTCTTTTGGATGGTCTTCAAAGAAATCTCTATTTAGCCTTTCCATCTATCTATTTTTTAACAATTCTTCAATTATAGTTATCCAGGCCCTCTTTATATTTGAAATCAAATAACCTCCTCCACCAAGAACCACCATCCTGCCATTGGCTTGCTGATTAGCTATCTCAATTAGAATCTTTGTAACTTTTCTATGTACGTTTTCTGTCAAATTTAAGAGAGTAATAGGATCTCCTGATAAAGAATCACATCCTGCTTGAAGGAGAATGAATTCAACTTTTATATCACCTAAAAAATCCTCTATGTCTTCTAATTCCTCAAAATATTCTTCATCTGTAGCACCATAACCTAAATCAATATTTATTTTTGTCCCATAGGCTTTCCCTCTTCCTTTTTCAGATCTGTCTCCTGTTCCCGGAAAGATACCTCTCTGATGAGTATCAACTATGTAGAGATGAGGGTCTTCAGAAAAAGAGTAATATACCCCATCTCCGTGGTGGGCATCGATGTCAAAATATAGAATCTTTTTTATCTTGTATTTTTCTCTCAAATAATTTATACCCACACAGATATCATTGAATACGCAAAAGCCAGATGCCCTATCTCTGAATGCATGGTGGAGGCCTCCAACCGGGTTAAATACCTTTGTATTCTCTTCTATTGCTTTGTCTATACAGTTAAGTGTAGCACCTACAACTACTTTACTTGCCTTAAATATTTCTTTATAAATAGGAGTATCTCCATAATCCAAATATCCACCTTCTTTCTCTTTTCTCTCCACAAATTCTATGTATTCTTTGGCATGAAAGAGTAAGAGTTCTTCTATTTCTGCTTCTCTTGCCTCTATTATTCCTAAAAGATCAATTAATTTTTTCTTCTCTAAAGTATCTTTAAAAGCAAAGTATCTTTGGTTATTGAAGGGATGATCTGGGAAGGAATAAAGAGAAAGCAGATCATCCAATGCAACGTATATTTTTTTCATCTTGAGATCTGTAAATTCTTCAAGACCCTTTCTTTTTCTTCTAACTGCCTCTTTAACTTGAAGTATTCTCTTTTAGAGACCCACTCACTCTCTTTTTCTTTCTCTTTAAATTCTGCAATAATCTTATTTTTACTCTCCAACTCACTACTGTACTCAAGAATCTTGGCCTCCAAAGATCTTATCTTCTCAATGAACTCCTTATTCTGTTTCTCTAAGGATTCGATGGTTTGTTTCTTCTCATTCAGATCCCTATTCAATCTGAGATTCAGTTGGATCTTTTCTTCTAACTCTCTTTCTTTATTCACCAAATCTTCTCTTAATCTTAAATAATCGGACTTTGTCTTCTCTAAATCAGATTCTGTTCTTCTATTACTGGCTATCTGTTTTGCCAATTCTTCTCTTAGATCCGACTCTTTCTTACTTAAATTCTCAAGCTCAGTTTGAATTTTAGAGTAATCTGATTTTAACTTTTCTAACTGTCTTTCTAAAAATCTAATCTGATTCTCTAATTTTGGGACTAAGGATTCATCTTTTATTTTTTTCTCTTCTTTTCTTATCTTTAATTTTGGTTTATATAAAAGACCGAATAAAGATATACCTATAGAAAGAATAGCGAAGATAAGTGCTAAAATTAGAATATCCATCTGTTTAAAATCAGATTTCTAAAACTCAAGAAACTAATTCTGGAGTTATTATCCAACAGATGCCAAAAGTTTCTTTCCTCTCTTCTAAATATACGCATCCTGCCTGAGAAAAATTGATCAGATTGTAGTCCTCAGAACCAGTCAAGATTAAAGAACAGAGTTTCTGTAGGAATGGGAGGTGGCTGACAATCATTATGTTCTTTCTTTCTCTAATTATCTTTTCAGGCAAAGACTCTACAGGATCTAAAGGTAACAATCCTCTTAGTTCTCTTAAGCCTTCTTTGGGGAGGAGATGCTCTGCTAAGATCTGTGCTGTCTCTTTTGCTCTTAATTTCTCACTATGCCAGATTATATCTAAATCTATCTTTCCTTTTAAAAATTTTGCTATTCCTTCTGTATCTCTCTTTCCTTCTTCTGAGAGTGGTCTTTTTGGGTCAATATCTTCAGATAATGCCTTTCCATGCTGGACTAAATACAATCTCATAAACCACCTCCAACTTTAAGTCTTCGATTCTGTTTGAACAGAAAATGATGAAATTTTTCTCCTGGTATTTCCAGATTTACATTTAGGACAAACTGCTTTTGGTTTCTCATATTCTTCAACAGAACACTTTATCTGGAGAACTCTCACCACACCTCCTACATTCAAACTCATATAGAGGCTATCTTACCTCCTAATTAGAATTTTATCAATAAAGGCTGGACTGAATTAAAGAATAGACCACTGACTGCACCCGTAGAAAGACAGGCCAAGGTTGCAGCAAATAGAGAACGAAATCCCAACTTTGCTAAATCCTTTGCCCTAATAGGTGCTAAACTAGATATTCCTCCTACAAATATGGCTAAAGAAGCAATATGTGAGAAACCACAGAGAGCATAAGATGTAATTACGATTGAGCGCAAATCCGTCAAAATTCCATTTGAGATATATTGGTTAAGATGTTGATAGGAGACCAATTCAGTTAGAATCATCCTTTCACCCAAAAGAAAAGACACACTCCCTATATCTTTTGGGGGTATTCCCATCATAAATGATAAAGGCAAATATAAGTAAGATAAAATCTTTTGTAAGGAAAGATCTATTCTAAACCAACTACCTACTATAGATACCAACCAATTAAATAAACCTAATAGACCTAAAAATGAAAGGAGGAGGGCAATAATCCCCACACAGAGCCTCACTCCTTCACCAGAGCCCTTAATGATCGCTTCAACCCAATTCGACGCTTTTTCATAGTGGGGTTTGGCTACTTTACCTAATGTAAGAGGGAATTCATCTTCTGGATAGAGTAATTTTGACATTACAATTGCTGCTGGCGCACTAAGAAGGGAAGCCAAAATCAGGTGGCCTGCAATGGTAGGAATTTGGTTTTGTAAGAAGCCTACATATATAGCCATAACTGTTGAAGCAATCGTAGCCATTCCAGCAGTTAAAATCGTACACAATTCAGACATAGTCATCTTTTCGATGTAGGGACGTATAGTAAAGCAAGATTCAATTCCTACAAAGATATTTGCCGATGTGCATAAGGATTCAGCTCCTGATATCTTCATCAATTTTGTAAAGATGTAACTAAACGCACCTATTATCTTCTGCATTATCCCAAAGTGGTATAAGAGTGACATCAGAGCAGAAAAGAATATGACTAGAGGCAAAGCTTGGAAGGCTAAGATAAAACCAATTGATTTTTCTCCTAAGGGTCCTGTTTTTCCGGGTGAAATAGCCAAAGGGCCGAAGACAAAATATATACCCTCATTGGCAAAAGAGAGAATCTTAACCACAGATGAATTTATAAAATTAAAGAGGAACATTCCAAAAGGTGTGTAGAAGATCAAAAGAGCAAATAAGAGCTGTAAAGATATCCCCCAAAATATAAGACGCCAATTGATATTCTTGTGATTCTTAGAAAATACCCATGCTAAAAACATGAAGAAAAAGATACCTATAAGACTCAAAAAGTTAAGATAACTCATCTTGAACAGAAAGATAAAAGATCAACCCCAAGTTTATCAAACATCTCTTTTAATTTAGAGAGGGGAAGTCCTAAGACATTAAAATATGAACCCTTTATATCATCAAAGATAAATCCACCTACGCCTTCAACAGAAAATCCTCCTGCTTTATCATAAGGATGCAATAATTCCAAATATCTTGAGAACTCCCTATCTTTAATCTCTTTTATCTTTACTCTTGACCTTTCATAGCCCAAAACTCTTCTTTTATTCTCTATATCTATCACACATAATCCTGTATACACAAAAATAGTCCCCCCAGACATCTCTCTGAGCATTCTCTTTGCATCTAAATTACTCTTTGGTTTTCCAATTATCTTCTTGTTTAAAAGAACAATTGTATCTGCACCAATAACAAATCCTGATTTAAACTTTTTTGCTACACTTTCAGCTTTTCTTTTAGCATTGAAGATAGCTATTCTTTTGGGTAATCTACTTATCTTAAAATCTTCTTTGATTCTACTTGCAAAAACCTTATGTCTTATCCTACAAGAATCTAATAACTCTGATCTTTTCTTTGAAGCAGATGCTAAAATAATCATGATTTCTATCTAAATCTTTTTATCCCTATCTTCTTACAGTACCTATTTACTATACATCTACTACAAAAAGGTGAGATAGCCAAGCAGATATTTTGACCAAAGGAAACCAAGGTTTTATTCAACCTTATCCAGTATCTCTTAGGGATGATCCTTTTTAGCTGGAGTTCTGTTTCATAAGGAGACTTTGCATTTATCCAACCTATCCGATTAGAGATCCTGTGTACATGGGTATCGACACAGATAGAAGGAATCTTGTATCCTAAACCTAAGACCAAATTTGCTGTTTTTCTACCTACTCCTTTAAGCTTGAGTAAATCTCCTAAATTGTTAGGGATCTTTCCTCCAAATTCTTTTAAAATTCTTCTACTTATTTCTAAAATTACTTTTGCCTTATTACGATAGAAACCTACTGGATAGATTAATCTTTCTAATCTCTTTAGTGGAATCTTTACCATCTGTTTTGGATCTTTAGCAATTCTAAATAACTTTTGAGATGCTTGGGAAGTAATTTTATCCTTTGTGCGCAGACTCAAGACACAGGATATCAAAATCTCATAAGGTGATCTTTGATCTACTCCGGTTGTCCAAGGGATTTTGAATTCTAATACTTGTCTTTCTATCAATCTTACCAGTTTTGAGGGAAGAACTCTTTTTACCTCCAAAGCAGATACCCAAATTAAAATTCGAATCCTCAACCTATTTGAATTAGAATCTTCACCCAGAGAACAGAAAAATTCTACTTTCTTTTTTAAAGCCAATAGCATTTTACCACTGTAAGTACTATAAGAAAAGAATAATATTTGTGGGTGACATCAAGAAAAAAAGTGTGTAAAATGTTTCTGGTCTCCTAACCCTCATTCCGCAGTCTATCCATCAAAAATCGCCAAAATCCACATTTTAGGAGTTAAGCATATTGAATAAGTCTTTGAAAGACAAGGGATTGCATTTTTAAAA
>DDKR01000015.1 GCA_002340085.1 Candidatus Omnitrophica bacterium UBA2593 | reverse complement strand
GAACAAAGTATATGTTAGCTTCAACGAGTCAGATTTACGGTGATCCTTTAGTTCATCCTCAAAAAGAGGAATATTACGGTAATGTCAATTGTGTGGGCTTAAGAGGTTGTTACGATGAAGCCAAGCGTTTTTCTGAAGCAATTACCACCGCCTATCACAGAATCCATAAGATCGATATAAGGATTGTTAGAATCTTTAATTGTTATGGCCCTCGCATGCGCCTAAATGATGGAAGAGTTATACCTAATTTTATCTCTCAAGCATTGAATAATAGACCTGTAACTGTGTATGGGAATGGCAAGCAAACAAGATCTTTCTGCTACATAGATGATATGGTCGAGGGTATACTCAGACTTATGGATTCAAAAGTAAATACACCCATAAACTTAGGAAATCCCCAAGAAGTTAGGATACAGGAGTTAGCTAAGATCATTGTAGGTTTAACTGGTGCTAAGAGTAAGATTATTTTTAGGCCTCTACCAAAAGATGACCCAAAGCAAAGACAACCTGATATCTCCAAGGTAAGGAGGATATTGGGGTGGCAGCCCAAGATTTCTCTGTACTGGGGTCTTAAAAAGACGATCGAGTGGTTTATCTCTATATCTTCATCTTCGTCTGGAAGATTGAGAAGATCTTAGGACTATAACCCTAAAAAAGTTGATTTTTATTTGTTTTTGTGTTATATTTTAAGTAGAAGGTATTTATTATCAAATATATCTCCATTTTGGAGAAGGTAATAACCGTCTTTATAATTAATATTTTAAATTACCTATTCTTTCAGATGGAGAATAGGTTTTTTGTTAGAAAAAAGGTAAGACCTGCGTAAATAGATCGTTTTAATCTGTTGATCTATTTCCCTAAAATACGTAGGTTAATCTGACCTTGGAAAGGAGGGATATAAAATGAAGAAAGCTTTTACATTAGTTGAGATTATGATTGTTGTCGCTATCATAGCATTGTTAGCCGCTATCGCCATTCCTAACCTATTAAGAGCAAGATTAACTGCTAATGAGTCTTCAGCGATCGCTACCCTTAGGACATTAAGCTCTTGCGCAGAGAATTTTAGGGCTGCCCAGACATCACCGACATATCCAGCAAATCTCGCTGCACTTACCGGTGCAAATCCACCTTATGTGGCTGGATTTACCGGTGCAGGTGGTAATCAAAAGTCAGGCTACGCATTCTTCATTGTCGGAGCCCAAAATATGTACCAGGCAGTAGCAAACCCTATAACTAGGGGTACTACAGGCAATCGTAGTTTCTGTGTTGACCACACCGGTGTTCTAAGGGCACAGGGTGCTGATTACACAGCTGCTGCAGCTGTTTGTCCAGGCGCTGTTATCGAGTAGAATAGAGACAACAGTCACCGTGTAAAGAGGCGAGAGGCTTAAATAATCTCGCCTCTTTATTTTATTAAGGATATTCTATTGCAAAGATGAATTCTTATATTAGAATTAATCCAATGAGACAAAAGAATAGTTTTACCTTAGTAGAGATAATGATCGTTGTAGCAATTGTGATTGTCCTTGTAACTTTAGCTGTTCCAAATTTTTTGCGTTCACGCATCACTGCCAATGAAAACGCAGTCATAGCCTGCCTACGGACAATCAATAATGCTCTTCAGTTATACTATCAGAATAACAAGACCTATCCTATAAATTTAGCTAATCTCGCTGAACCAGTATCGATTCCTCCTTATTTAAATTCAACATTGGCTTCTGGAAAGAGGCATGGTTATGAATTTATCTACAACTTCGTTGACTCAGAACATTTTGGTCTAAGCGCTAATCCTCTTTCTGTAGGTAGGACCGGAAATAGATATTTCTATACAGATGAAACAGGAGTAATTAGAGCAAATAGCAATCAACAGGCAGGTCCAAATGATCAACAGATCTCTTAAAGGGTTTACCTTAATAGAGGTGTTAGTTGCCGCAGGTATCTTAGTAATAATTCTTACAGGATTACTCTTAACCTATGCTAGCTGCTTTATCTTAAATGAGACAACGAGGAATTTGACCTTTGCTATGAATGCTGCTCAGAATGTGTTAGAAGAGATCCGTGAACATACATTTAGCCGTATTTATCGTGACTATAATCGCCGTACCTTTGAAGTTCCCGGAATACTTTCCGGTAACAGTAGAGGATTGGTAGAAGTAGACAATTCTAATCCAGATCTTCTTAGAATAACGATTACTGTCTGTTGGCGACAGACAGGAGGAAGAATCATTGGTGGAGATAGAAATTTAAATCCTTTGCCTTCGTCGCCAGCAAGATTAGTTACTTTGATGGCCTCAAGATGAAAAGAGAAGGTCTTACAATCTTAGAAGCGATGATTACAATCTTTATATTCTCTTTAATCTTGGCAGTAATCTTTGGAGTAATGACACAAGGAAGGATTTCTTTTTATACGGGAAATACAGCGATTGAACTTCGTCAAGAGATGAGGAAGGCTATCTTTTGGATGAAGAGAGAATTGCATCAGAGTCGCTCTACAGTTATTCAGGGTGTTCCTGTTGATGGAAACGATTATAATGTCATTACCTTTAGGATTCCTCAGGACAGAGATGGTGATGGTGATGTTATAGATTCTAGGGGAGATATAGAGTGGTCTGATGAAATTAGGTATTCTTTAGTCAATGGACAGGTTATCCGT
>DDKR01000017.1 GCA_002340085.1 Candidatus Omnitrophica bacterium UBA2593 | reverse complement strand
CCTTCATACAACCATATATCTTTTACAGTCAAAGACTTAGACTACGAATATAAGAGATTGAAAAGATTAGGTGTAAGATTTATCTCCAAACCTACAAAGACCCCTTATGCTGATACAAAAGTATGCTTCTGTTGTGATCCAGATAACAACCTGATAGAATTCATAGAAGATCTGAAATCGAAATAGTTATAGAGATTTCTATAAAATCTTTACTAAGATGAGTATAGGTGAGACATTTAGAGAAAGTAGGTTAATTACCAGGTATATAGACAACTATGAATTCCGACCTCAACAGATCCAGATGGCTGAAGCCGTAGAAAGGGCTATTTCTTCTGGTAGAGACCTACTCGTTGAGGCAGGTACAGGTGTAGGTAAGAGTATAGCTTACCTTATTCCTTTTATCAAATGGCTAAGAAGATCTAATAAGAGGGTAGTTATTTCTACTTATACTAAGACCCTTCAAGAACAACTTATAAATAAAGATCTTCCTTCTCTTCAAGGAATATTCGGCTTCAATTTCAGATTTACTTTATGTGTGGGTGGCCAAAATTATCTTTGCCTAAGAAGGTTAAATCAACTCTTCAATTATGATCTCTTTGATGGAGACAGAGAAATAAGAGAGATTTCCGAGATCAGTAAATGGCAGAAAGAGACAGATACAGGTTTACGCTCAGATTTAGACTTTGAACCAGAAGAAGTAGTGTGGGCAAAAGTCTGCCGAGAGAGTGATCTATGTTTGGGAAGAGATTGTTTCTACCGAAAAGACTGTTTCTACAATAAAGCTAGATTAAAGGCGTTTAAATCTCATATCTTGGTTATAAACCACCACCTCTATTTTGCCAATTTAATCTCTGGTGGTAGGGTTTTACCTTGTTTTGATGCTGTAGTTTTTGATGAGGCGCATACCTTAGAAGATGTAGCTACAAACTACTTAGGTATAGAAGTAAGTAACTTTAGAATAAAGAATTTGATCGATTCTGTTCTAAGTCTTCAGAAGAAGAAAGGGTATTTGGCGAGACTAAGACATCTAAATCAAAGACACGCAACTGAGATTGAGAAGAGAATAGATGAAGTAAGAATAGCCTCTCAATCGTTCTTTTCTCAATTGGTCTCTAAATTTGGTCAGGACTCTAAAGTCCAAAGAATAAGAGATAAAAATTCTATATATAATCACCTGAAAGAACCTCTTCTAAGACTCGGTTCTTCATTGGCTGAGATCTTAGATGACCTGAATAGAGAAGAAGAGAAGATAGAGGCCAAATCTTTTGTATTGAGGACTAAGCAGGTTAATTCCGAATTAGAAGATATCATTAATCAAAACAGAAAAGACTATGTCTATTGGGTAGAGATTTTGAACCGACCGAAGAGATCCAAGTATAGTCTATGCGCTGCACCTATTGATATATCCGGTGAATTTAAAGATAAGATCTTAAATAAGGATAAATTGATTATATTTACATCAGCTACCTTGTCTACAAATGGGAATTTTGAATTTATAAAGAGAAATTTAGGGATAGCAGATTGTAATGAGCTGATTTTAGATTCTCCCTTTAACTATACTGAAAACGTCCGACTCTATATTCCTAAAAGTATATCTGATCCAAGTATAGAATTTGATTCTTACCAAAAAGATGTAATAGAAGAGCTTAAGAAGATTCTTTTGATAATGAAAGGAAGGACCTTTGCGTTATTCACCAATTATAAGATGATGGATACAGTTTATGATATCTTAAAGAAAGAGTTTGGTGGGTCTCTAAACATTTTAAGGCAGGGTGATTTACCCAGATATAGACTCTTGCAAAAATTCAAAGAAAAGCCAAATTCTATCCTTTTAGGAACAGATACTTTCTGGCAAGGCGTAGATGTCCCTGGAAAAGCTTTAGAATGTGTAATTATCACTAAACTTCCCTTTGCAGTTCCTGATGAACCAATTACAGAGGCAAAGATAGAGTTCCTCCAATCTCGTAATATCGATTCCTTCGTTCATTATCAGATACCACAAGCGATCATTATGTTTAGACAAGGCTTTGGTCGGCTTATAAGGACAAAGAACGATATTGGAATTGTAGCTGTTCTCGATCCCAGAATTGAGACGAGATTCTATGGAAGAAGTTTTTTAGATTCTCTTCCAAAATGTCGAAAGGTAAATGATTTAACAGAGATTCAAAGTTTCTTCTTAGAAAGAAAATTTCAAGGGTCTAAAAAGACCGAGGGTTATTTAGACATAGAGACTGACCACCTATCACCCTTAGAAGGTGAGATTACAGTCGTTGGTATCGGTAAAGAACAAGGAGAAGATTTTTCTTTTCTTCAGTTAATAGAAAAAGGAATAACTGCCAAAAATTTGGTAGATTGTATCAAAGATATAGATATAATCTATACTTACAATGGGACGGATTTTGACCTCCCCTTTATTAAACAGAAGCTCAAGATCGATATAGATACTTATTGTAAACATAGAGACTTAAAGTTTGGGTGTTGGAGGAATAAGCTCTATGGAGGCTTAAAAGAGGTAGAGTCCAAACCAAAGATAGAGAAGAAGATAAAAGACATAGATGGAAAAGTAGCTACAGATTTATGGAAAAGGTATAAGAAATTTAATGATAGAGAGGCACTCTCTTTATTACTTGAGTACAATAAAGAAGATGTCTTTAATCTAAAATCTCTTAAAGAAGCCTTGTATAGAATGTGCGATACTCACAGTAAAAAACAAATCTGATGAGAGAAGCCTTGTACTATGAGATTTTGGCTGATGGAAGAGTAAAATGTCTTTTGTGCCCTCATTATTGTGTGATTGCTGTTGAGAGAACTGGATTCTGTGGCGTGAGGAAGAATATAGGGAGGAAATTATACTCATTGGTCTATGGAGAGATCACTTCCATTGCCTTAGACCCTATAGAGAAGAAACCCTTATACCATTGGCATCCTGGAGAATTCATTCTATCTATTGGGACAAAAGGGTGTAACTTTAAATGTGGGTTTTGTCAGAATTGGGGTATTTCGCAGGATCTGAGTTGTTCAACTGAAAGTATTACTGCTGAATACCTAATCAAAGAAGTAAAGAGATTGAATTCATTTGGGATTGCTTATACCTATAATGAGCCATTCATCTGGTATGAGTTCATCTTAGATACAGCAAAGAAGATAAAATTAGAGGGCTTGGAGAATGTGTTAGTTACAAATGGATACATAAATTTAGAACCCTTAGAAGAATTATTACCTTATATTGATGCTGCAAATATTGATTTGAAGTCGATTGAAGATTCTTTCTACAGAGAGACTTGCAAAGGAGATCTAAATACAGTCTTGGAAGTCATAAAGAAGATGTATAGCTCTTGTCATATTGAGATTACAAATTTAGTCATCCCAACATTAAATGATAGGGAAGAGAATTTTGTGAAGTTGGTCGATTGGATCTATGAGAATTTAGGAGATAGTATTCCCTTACATTTCTCAAGGTATTTTCCCTGTTATAAATTCAATATTCCTTCAACACCTATAAAGACTCTAAAAAAGGCAGAAGAGATCGCCAGAAAAAAATTAAAGTATGTATACTTAGGAAATGTTTCTACCCTCTTTTAAACCCGACTTTGACAGATAAAACCTAATTTTTTCCTGCCGAATTTAATTTTCCACAGATAAAACTGTATAGAAAGGAATGCCATTTTTCTAAAGCTGTGGTAACGAATTATTAACCCTGTTGATGTTGAAAAACCCTTAACCCTCATTCCGCATTATTTTTGCTAAGGCATTGATATTGCAGGGGGTTAAAAATTTTTTCTGCACTATATTTATCCTATCACTATATGTCTTTGTTTGATTGGTTTATTCTTTATTCCAAGTCTTTTGTATATCTCTTGTTGTTCAGCATCTGTTTCTGTGGGTAATCTTAAGTGATGAACCCTGCCATCTATATCTGGCATAGTCAGTGTTACCATCTGATGAGAGATAAGGATTTCTCTTAGTGTCTTCGGTGTCCTTCTATCACCCTGGTTCTTGAGAATATGTTCAATGGAATGTAAAAGATGATACGCAAGTACTGAAATAAGTACATGTCCTTCTATACGATTATCTTTATGGTG
>DDKR01000062.1 GCA_002340085.1 Candidatus Omnitrophica bacterium UBA2593 | reverse complement strand
AAATTTCTTTGTTTTTTTCTTGAAGGAATTGGTCTTTTTGAGAAGCAGTCTGCTGGAGTAGATTTAAACAGACTTTTTCATTATCCAGTTGTTTAATTAGATAGTCTTTTTCTAAATTGAGAATCTTATCTAATGTTTCAAATAGGTCAGGAAGTATTGAAATGAGCTTTTCCCTATTGTGATGCTTAATCAATTTAGCAAAAACATCTGGTAATATCTTTATCAACTCATTCTTATGGTTTAATACCGTAAAGTATCCTTTTCCGTATAAAGCTTCAGCTAACCTTTCTGGATAATGCTTTGCAATTAGAAGTAACCTATTTCTCTCGCAAAAAAAACTTACCTTCTCTTTGCTTACTGAACCATGAAATTTATGTCTAACTATACTCTTAGGCACATAGACTATTCGCCATCCTTGCTGTCTTACCCTTATAGACATATCTACATCTTCTAAATACATATTAAAATCTTCGTCTAATAAACCTATATACTCAAAGCACTTTTTTCTATATAATGCAGCGCAATGAGATAGACTTTTGGTCTCCTGAATTTCGTTATATTGACCTCTATCTTCTTCTTTAAAACCACGATCAGACCAGTAAAAATTAGGAAATTCATAATGACCTACTGCTTGAAGTTTTCCATCATCGAGAAATAAAACTTTGCTAGTCACTGCACAAATCTTATCATCTTGATTTATAACCTCTATCAACTCTGCTAACCAATCTTTTTCTACTGTTAGGTCATTGTTAATCAAAGCAACAAATTCACCTTTAGATTCTCTTATACCTAAATTATTAGCCAAGGCATAATTGTTCTCATTATTTTCAATAATTCTTACCTGAGGAAAATTATTATGTACAAACTCCACTGAATCATCTGTTGAGTTATTATCAACCATAATTATCTCAAGTTTATCTTTCGGATAATTTAAGGCCATTAAAGACTCAAAACAATCTTTTAAAAGATGTTTACCGTTATAATTTATAATAATTATACTAACAAAAGGTAAACTCAATTTTCAATAAACCTCCACTTCCAATTATGCTTTAAATATACAGTACCGTGATCGGGTTGGTTAAAAACCGTTTGGAAAGGATAAACTCCGTGGTGACATATCAAAAAGTCTCTTTCCGATGTACCCCAAATCCCTATAGAGAGTCTGTAATTACCAGGCAACAATGGTAACTCAGGAAATAGAATTCTACAACTCCTAATTCTACTGAATGGTTGCGTTATATGTTGGCAACAGATACCATCATCTCTATAGAGACCGATCCAAAGTAAATAACTTTTATTATAATTTATGCTCCCACTAAAAGTCACGATTAACTCAGCAGGCTTATTAGTTATAAGAATATTTTTTTCTCTACTGTGTTCTCCGAAAGAAAAGAAACAGCACTGTTTATAGAAATTAAATAATTTTACTGATTCTATTTTTATTCCTCCATTTTCAATCTTTCGTTCCCATCTATCTCTTAAAATCTCTAAATCAGGAATATATCTATATCTGTCTTTAAATAAATTCATCCTTTGAAGAAAACTTATTGCTCTAATCTTAAAAGGAATTTTTAGAAGTTGGGACTGTGTAGGTATAGCAGGAAATTTATTACCACTGTTACAACAATCTTCTACTATTAATTTATAATATCCGTTATGGAAATCAAATGGTAAGATTTCGTTCTTATCCCATACTGCTATAGAGACCATGTACTCTCCTGGTGCCAACAACAGCTTCTTGAATTGCAATTCAAAACATCCTTTTCCTTCTTTTATCTCTTTGATTTCATAGCCATCAAAGGCGGTATTAGGACCGTAACAGTAGACACCATCATTTCTAAATATTGCTACTCCAAAATGAGGCTCCTTTATAATATTTCTAACTACGAAATTAACTTTAACTCTCAACGGATCACCGCTTTTAACACTCTCACATCTCCTACCAAATTTGTTTATAAACTCAACTTTATCTATCACCACATCTTTAGTTCCGAATTTCTTTCCCCAGTCAGATAAATTATCTGCCCATTTTTTGGTATTTTCAAACCAACTCTCCTTTTGACGATGAAGAGGCCCAACGAAAAATCTTTCCGTATTGAGTAAAGCATAATACCGATTAATTCCCTCTAGGACACTTCCTTCAAATAAAATTTCACCATGATCTAAAAGTAGCACTCTATCACAAAGTTTTTCAATTAGATCCATACTTTGAGTAGTTATCAACAAAGTTTTACCTCTACGCTTAAAATCCATAAGCCTACTAAAACACTTATTCTGAAAAAGTACATCACCTACTGCTAAAACTTCATCGATGATTAAAACATCAAAATCCAAATTAGCAATGATACTAAAGCCTAAACGGAGTCGCATACCCTGAGAATAACTTCCCAAAGGCATGTTGATAAATTCTCCTAATTCAGAAAAATCAATGATAGCCTCTAATTTGTCTTCTATCTCTTTCCTAGTAAAACCCAAAATAATTCCATTCAGAAAAATATTTTCTTTCCCCGTTAATTCATCCTGGAAGCCTACACCCAAATTAAATAAACCAAGAACCTTGCCATTTACAGAAATTTCACCATGAGTAGGAGATATTACACCTGAGATGATATTTAAAAGGGTGGTTTTGCCTGCACCGTTTCTACCAATTATTCCTAAAGCTTGTCCTTTATATACCTCAAAGAATATATCTTTCAACGCCCAAAAATCTTTGAAATCAGTGACATCTTTGCTTACAGGCCTTATCAAAGGATATTTTTTGCTAATACCTCTTAAGAAGATGGTTTTAGGTTGTAAGTCTTCTTGTAAAATTTTAGTATGAGAGGTAATCATTTATGCTATCCTTATTCTTTCTATATAAATAAATTGCTAATAGTACAAGACTAATTGCAAAAATAACTGGTAAGATAATGATAAAAGTTAAGTCAGAAATATCCTGCCGGATAATACTATAAAAGTCTCTAAAGATACTTATTCTATACAAGTTTAATATGCAAACTAAAGGATTACAAAGATAGAATCTAAACAACAAAGGTGGAAATGAAGTTCTAACTAAAGATAGAGGATAAAAAGCTGGAGTCAGATAAAATAACAAAAGTAAGAGTATCTCTAAGATATACTTTGTATCACGCCATTTCACATATAGAATAGAAGATATGATTGCAGAAGCTACGGTTATAATTATATGAATTGCCAAGATAATTGGTAAAAAGATAATGAAGATCCCCAAGCCTTTCAAAACCCAAAGAGAAACTATAATTAGTATGAGTAAAGGAGGAAAAAAAATAATCATATTTACCAGAACAATTGAAACAGGTATAAGATAATGGGCGAAATTAGATTCTCTGATTAAATTTTTATTATCTATGAGACTGGTAACCGAACAAATGAGCGAATCCTGAAAGAAACGCCAAGGAAAGACTGCGCTCATCAGATAAAAAATAAAAGGTACTCCTCTTATCTCTACCTTTAAGATAAGAGAAAAAACTAGATAGAAAATTATAACTATCAAAAAGGGAGATAGAAATGCCCAAAAAAATCCCAACAGGGGTCTTGAATAACGTAACTTCAAATCTTTGATAACCAATTCTTGAATTAAGTAGCGACTTCTAAGTAGCTCTTTTATAATAGCAGTCATTGGACTTGATCAGATCTGATTATCTGCTCAATCGTATCACGAAGGAAGGTTAAACTCCCAATCACATTTCCTAATTTAACTTCCAAAGTTATCTTTTCTTCATCTTCTTTTTTAAGTCTTCCTTGAATCTTGCGACCATTCTTCAAATATATTATCGTATCAGTAAAAAATGTATGATCTGATAATAACTCTTTCTTAAGTCTTGCTATATCTCTATCTATAAAGTGGGTTTGAGTAGATAGTTGCTTTGCCTTATTTAGAGCAATAATCGCCCCATCAGCTTTTCCTTGTTTTTCACATATTTTGGCTAAAGTCAAATAGGCCTGCCGATACTTAGGTTTAAGGGTAATAGCTCTTTTAACTGTGTCTTTGGCTCTGGTATACTCTCCAATTCCACAAAGTGCATAGGCAAGATTATTAAGAATAATAACATCCTCGACTTTATCTGAAAGTTTTGCTTTACAATACTCTATCTCTTTACTGTATTCTCTAAATGCTTCTTCTTTTCTACCAAGATTCTGATAAATATCACCTAAGTCATTATGAATATTGGGATAATCCTGTTGGCAATCGATTATTTTTTTATACTCAGAGATCGCCTCATCAAATCTACCCTTATCCCGGTAAGTACTCGCCAGATTATAACGAATATTTAAATTTTTAGGTTCTAATTTTAATGCTTTCTCCAAATACACAATCGCCTCATCATAAAGCTCTAATTGTACTAAGGCTAAACCTAAATCATTACAGAGAATAGCATCGTTATGGTTTAATGATATAGCTAATCGATATTTGTCAATTGCTTCCTGATAAAGGCCTTTTCGAAAATAGATATCACCTAAGAGCTTATAGGCAGACCAAAATTTAGAATCTATCTGGATTACTCTATTTAACTCGACTTCTGCCTCAGGGTAGTTATATTCGGTAAAATAAAGATAAGCTAAAGTATAACGGACAAAAGTAAAATCAGGCTTAATCCCCAACGCTTTATTTAATAATTCATACGCTTTTGATTTATTGCCAACTAAAAATAAATCTATAGCCTTATCCAAATAATCAGCTGCATATTCTAAAAGAACTTCATCGATTAATTTTTTAATCTCGAAGTTATTTGGTAAGATTTTTTGTGCTTGGTTAAGTAGATTAAGACAAGACTCATATTCTTGGCGACTACAATATATGTGTTTGAGGCGCTGATAGGCACCAAGATAAGAAGGATTAAGCCTCAGTGTCTCTTTAAACTCCTTAATTGCTTCTTCTTCCATCCTTTTCTCTAAATAGGTATTAGCTAAACTATAGCAGATGAAGTCCGCTTTAGGATGAATCTTTAAAGACCTTTTAAAATGAATAATAGCTTCCTCATATTTGGCGTTATCATAATACTGACAACCTTTATTGTATAACCAAACCCCAAACTTAAATCTACCAACATTTATAAGAACTAATAACAAAATAACTATTAGTAATATCTCAACTAATCTTCTCATCTACTTTAACTACCTAAAATATAAGAAAATTTCTAGGATTTAAAAGAACTGTTCTACTAACTCTTTTCCTTCTAATATACAATCTTCTATAGACATATATCTCCAGGAGCCATAACGACCGCAGGAGATGATATTATTTTTCTTAAGGTATTCTAAAATTTTTCTTCTCGCGTATTGATAATTTCTATCATAAATAGGGTAACCATACTTTATATCATTTATATCTTGAACTAAAATCTTATCTTCTGAAGAGATTATACCTATTTTCTTCAAATCTTCTTTAATATGCAGGACAATTTCATCCTTATCTATTGGTTTATCCTTGGAATATGCTACTTCTGTATATAGGGAAGTACTATTCACCGGAGAGAGTTCAGGTGAAAAATTATTGAAAAAACCTACGCGAAAAAAACATATCTCTTTCTGAGGAAAATATATCCAATGCCTCTTAGAATAATCCTTCTCTTCAATACCTAAATTGAGGTTAAAGATAGAATTCCATCTTAGATTCTTAAATAAAATAGAGATTCCTTCTGGCATTTCTTTAATAAGATAAGACAACTCAGGTAAAGGAACCGTAGAGATCAAATAATCAAATTTCTCAATGTTATTTGGGACTATCTTTATCTCTTTTCTTTTGAGATTGATTTCAGTAATTTGACAATTAGTATGAACATTTTTAATTGAACTTGCAAAAGCCAAAGGAACCTGAATTATACCCCCTCTTTTAGGATACCAAAATCGGCTATTATAACCAAACTGCTTTTCGTTTTCCTTTACCGCTCCTTCGATTATCTGATTTAAAGAAGGTATAGGAATAAGACCATTGAGCCATTCACAAGTTAATTCTTGGGGTGAAACTGTCCAAAATTTAGTATTATAAGGAATCATAAAATGCTTGGCTATCCCTTCTCCAAAAGTCTGATTTATCCAATCTAAAAAATTATTTACTTTCTTTTTGGAATGCATGTCTCTAAATACTTGAGTAAATCCTAAAAGACATTCTTTAATAATAGGATGGGGTAAACTGTAAAGATTGGCCTGGAAGGGATAATGGCTGTATTTGCCATGAGAATAAATCCAAGCACTTCTTTGATGCTCAAGCAGATTACTCCCCAATAAGCTCTTAATCAGATTAAATGTATAAGAATCTCTAAAATGTAATGAATGTCCGTCATAATCGAAAGTAAAACCATTGACTTTTTTGGAACGACATAAACCACCAATTTCAGACTCTTTCTCAAAAATCTGACAATTAGTACCCTTTCCTTGGAGATGCCAAGCTACACTTAATCCTGAAAGGCCTGCACCTAAGATAATAATTCTTCTATTACTCATCAATCGCTATTCTGCTCATTTTTTTGAATAGTAATAAACTCACCAGAACCACAAAAGTAACAATAATTATCCCAAAAGTATTAGAGACCTGACTTAAGATTACACCACTGAGAGAAAAAAATAGGCCCCAGCCAAGCATTATCAATAGTGTCTTTTTTTTAGAATAACCCAGGGCTAAGAATCTTAAGGCAAGGTGGTCTCTGCTTTTTTTAAAAGGTAACTTCCTTTTACATATACGTATCAAGATAACAAAACTTGTGTCAAAAATAGGAAATCCTAATATAAGTAGAGGACTAAGAAGGGCTATCCTTCTTTCTAAAGGCGCATAACTTATCGCCAACGCAACAGCTGCTAGAACAAAACCTAAGAAATGACTACCTGCATTTCCCATATAAATTTTTGCTGGTGGCCAATTATAGAGAAGAAAGCTCAAAATTGCTCCAGATAAGACCGAAGTTAAAATGATGGTATTAATCTGACCGTTTAAGAGGGAAATAACAAAAAAAGTAAGACTTATTATCATTGCTATACCACCCGCTAGACCATCTAATACATCTAAATGATTAAAGGCATTGGTGATCCCTAAAACCCAAAGAAAGGTTATAATTATATTAAGTAAATTCCCAATATAGACAATCTGTGTCTTTACACCAAAGAGAATCAATAATGATGTAACTACAATTTGAATTAAAAGTTTAGCTGTTACAGATAATTCTCGCCAGTCGTCAATTATTCCAAAGGCTAGCATTGTAGATGAAGCAATAAAGATACCTGCTGTTCCTTGTAATAAATCTTTATATAAAAAATAGATAAAAAAATATGTAAGTAAAAAAGTTAATCCTATACTTATTCCACCTATAAGGGGTACTCCTTGAAGAATCAATACCTTATGCCTTAGGACAAGTCTTCTAAATAAACCTATGAAGACCATCCCTAACAAAAAACTAATAGGAATTACAAAAAGGTATTTAATTAACATGTTTTTCCTCCTTGATTAGATCATCATATAGATCCTGGTTATTCTTTACCATATTTTTAAGGCTAAAATCAGAACTTAAGGAATCTTTTGCGTTCAGTCCTATCTGTCTCCTTAAACTTTCTTCCCTTAATAGCAGAATCAATCTTTCCGACATCCTTTGGGTATTGCGAGGTGAAACCAAAAATCCAGTTTTACCTTCGGTGATCACTTCTGCGATTCCTCCTGTAGAGGTAGCAACTACCGGCTTAGAAGCAGCCATTGCTTCTAGAGCACAAATGGGTAAACCTTCCCATAAAGAAGTAAGTACAAGTATATCTATTGCTGATAATACCTTAGGTATATTCCAACACCAACCAACCAGAATTACTTGCCTTTGTAAATTGAATTTAGAAATTAATCCCTCTACTTTTCTACGCAAAATACCATCACCTACAAGAAGAAATTTTGTATCCGGCAGGACATACTTAATCAAATGAGCGAGCTTTATGAAATCTTGTGGAGACTTCTGAGGTTTAAGGCAAGAAATCATTCCTACTAACAGATCATTAGAATCTATCCCTAATTCTTTCCTTAAACTTTGGTCTTCTATACTAAATTCAGTAAAATTTAAGCCATAACGGATGAGGACATACTTGTCTTCTTTACCAATTTGATTTCTTAGCCCTTTTTTTCTGTCATGATCTGAAACTACAATAAGTTTTGTGGTAAATTTTGCAGTTATTCTCTCAAGCAGAATAAAAAGGATTTGAATTAACCTCGATTGATAATCATGAAAAGACCAACCATGAACAGTATGGAGAATAATCTTTGTGTTCGCTAATCTTGCTGCCCAGCGACCTAAAATCCCAGCTTTTGAACTATGGGTATGAACGATCTTAATATTATTCTTTCTAATGAACCTGTAGATTTCTATTAAAGCTAATATATCTTTTAAGGGATTTATTGGGCGCTCTAAAAATTCAGATCTCTTTAATCTCAATCCATCTATAGATTTTACTTCTTCTATAAGTAATCCGTCTCGAGCAGTAAATAAAAAAGTATTATATCTTTCCCTATTTGAATGCCTGATCAGCTCTAATAACTGTTTCTGTGCACCGCCTAGTTCTAATTTTGTAATCACATAGAGAAGATTAATCTTTTGCATTCTTCTTAAAAGAAATCTCTTCTCAATTCCCCTTCCTAACTCGTAAATTTTCTGTTCACTGAAAATAATTCTTCAATAATAGAAATAAGAGGTAAATGAGGTTCGTATAAAGGGCTGCAATGAGATCGTCAAGCATTACTCCTTTACCTGAAATTTCTTCTACTTCGTCTGCAGGATATGGCTTTAGGAAATCTAAGATCCTAAAGATTAGAAAGATACCAATTATCTCTTCTGGTCTTTTTGGAAAAAATGCAAGAGAAGAAAGCATCCCACAGAAATCATCGATAACAATCCTCTTTGAATCTTTTTCTTTGTAGATTATCTCTGCCTCACCACATATAAAGAAGCCTAATAGAATCGAAATTGTAATTATTAACAAATAGGGATAAATTAAATTCTTAAAAATCAGATATACCCCTATTGCCAAAATACTCGCCAAAGTTCCCCGGAGAGGTAAGTAGCCTAAATAGAAGATACTAGAGATTAATTTTATCAGTGTTTTTCTCATATAGAATTTATAAAAATCCTTCAGCTCCTAAAT
>DDKR01000012.1 GCA_002340085.1 Candidatus Omnitrophica bacterium UBA2593 | reverse complement strand
TCGATAGACAGATTTAAGGATATGTGGAATAACGAGTTTACCTCCATTAGCAAAGATACTGATTAAGGATAGTGCCTGTAAAGGAGTAGCGAGCAATTCACCTTGACCGATAGAAAGATTTGCTATATCTCCTAAGAACCATCTCTTTAAAATTAAAGAAGGAACAAAACCTTTTGATTCTGAAACAAATTCTATTCCTGTCTTCCTTCCCAAACCTAATTTCAAAGCATATTTTAATATCGGCTTTGGCCCAATAAATAAGCCTAACTGGAAAAAATAAGAGTTGCAAGAATGAACTATTGCTTCAATAAGATTCTCACCAGAGTGTTTATCCCAACATCTAAAATTTCTGTCTCCAATGAGGAGTTGTCCTTTACAGAAGAATCTCTTTTGGGGAAAGATCAAATTTTCCTCTAAGGCAGCGGCTACTACTACTAATTTAAATACTGAACCTAAAGGGTATAACCCATAGATAGCTCGGTTTAAGAATGGAGAATTCTTTTTATCATTCAATAATCTATCTCTTTCTTTAGTATTTTTTTCGTCGACAAAGATATTTGGATCAAAATCAGGATGACTGACTAAAGCCAAAATTTCACCATTGTTTGGATCCATAAAGATGATTATTCCTTTTTGGTCTTTTAAGACTTCATAGCATATCTTTTGAAGCTCTGAATCTATAGTCAATTCGATATCTTTTCCATCTATAGGTTCTTTAAATCCGAGGACCCTTCTTATTCTACCTTGACTATCAACCTCGATCAAATTACCTCCTTCCTCTGCTCTTAACTCAATATCGAAGTATTCCTCGACTCCCGAATATCCAATCATATCTCTGACCTTATAACCATAATCTTTTAGTCTTATGAGGTTTTGTTTGTCGATAACCCCTAAGTATCCAGTTATATGACAGAATTCATTCTGATAAGGATAAATTCTCTTATAATTTCTCTCAATTGAGACCCCCGGCAAAAAAATTCTCTTCTCTTCTATAGTAATCAAAGTCTTTACATCTAAATCTCTAGCAATAATTACAGGATAGAAAGGATGAGTACGACGGCTTTTGTAGAGAAGTTCTAATTTTTTATCATCTGTTTTAAGGATCTGGGCTAGGGTCTTAAATACAAACTCTTTCTCTTTTAATTCTGTAGGTGAGATACAAAGATCAAAAGAAATTTGGTCTTTTGCTAAAGTATTTTGATTTCTATCCAAGATATTTCCTCTTTTACCATTCACTGATAAGATACGGATGCAATTCTTCAGACTTCTATCATGATAGTAATTTCCTCTCACAATCTGGTGGTAAGAAAGACTTAAGACTATAAATAGAAATAGAAGAAATAAAGAACTCTTTAATAATTTGGGCTGCATCGAATCAGCTATAAATTATAGGTAACTGAGATATCTTTAAACTACAAATTTCTTCAATAATCTGAATACTAAACAATAAATGAAAACCCCATATAAGGATTCTAAGGATGTGATGGTAAAAAATGTAGAAAATAGAATTTGTCTCCTAAAGAACATAAACACCGTAGAATTTATCCATATACAGAGAGCAAGGATAGATAGCTGTAAAAAGATACTCTCCTTATAAAATCTCTTAAAAATCTTTGGTAAAGAATAGCTCCAAAAGCCGAATATAATCGTATTTAGACAAAAATTAGAGATGCTAATCAGATCTCTTAAGAATCCAAGAGATACCCCTAAAAAGAATATATCCTTTTGTCTATACAGAGATAAAAAGAAAATCAATATAAAGAACAAATCCGGCAGGATAAAAAAGGGATAAATCCGACTCGGAAAATTTATCTCTATAAGGAAGAGGATGAAAAATAGTAAGAATAATTTTTTGGGAAAAGAAATCCTTCTAAGAACCTTAGAAAAACTTAAAAGTATATGGAATCTTTTGATTAAAGAAAAGAGAAATCGATTACATAGATTAAAACTTTGTTGGAAGAATCTATGTAACTTTTCGAAGATCTGAGAAGCCAAAGATTTCTGGTTTGAGTCTAAAGAATCTTTCTGAAGTCTATCTATAGATCGAGAATATATAGGTAAAAAAAGCTGTATCAATCTGTGTCCTTCAAAATAACTAAGACCTCTTCCAATTTTCCTAATTCCACTGAAGGAAAAACCTCTGCTCTTACACCAACAGAATCAGAAACAATCTCGGTTATTCTTCCAATAGGAATTGCAGGTAGAGCAAAGGTACTCAAAGCTGATGTGACTACAATATCACCTTTCTTTACATCGGGGCTATCCTCAAAATACCTCATGACCAATCTATTTAGAAGACTGCCCCTTACAATACCTTGAGTTCGACTCCTCTGAATGATTCCTGCACAGGAGAATTGAGGATCTGAAATTAAGATCACCTTACTTGTAAGTCTTCCTACTTCAATTACCCGACCTACTAATCCTAAATGAGTAATTACACAATCACCCTCTCTTATGTGGTGGGTTCTTCCCTTGTCAATTAAGATACTTGAATACCAATTTGATGGCTCTCTACTGATTATCCGACAGAGCTGAGTTTTAAACCTCTTTTTGTCTTTAAATGATAAGAGATCTTTTAAGTTTTCACTTTTAATTTTCTCTTCTTTTAATTCAATGTATTCTCTTTGGAGGGTATCCAGTTTAGTTCTGAGAGAGATATTCTCAGTTAATATAGCTCTATAAGAAAAGAAGGTCTTTGCTTCTTTTAAGATTGGAGAGCTGAAAATAAGGGGAAGTTTCAATAGATCTATAAGATTTCTCCTCAGGGGAGGAATAAAAAAACACCCTATAATAAAGATAATGAAGAAAAATTTTTTTTTTAAATTTTGCCACAATCTTATTCTATCCTTCCTACTTTAGAAAGGACAGGGTTCATCTTGAAATCATCCTCTTTGAAATCTTCAAATAACGTGGTTCATCTAAGATCTTACCCGCACCTAAGACGACTGCACTCAATGGATCATCACAAATATAGACAGGTAAACCTGTCTCTTCAGAGATTAGCCTGTCCAAACCCTTCAAAAGTGAACCTGCTCCAGCCATAACTATACCGTGCTCTATCAGATCAGCAGCTAATTCTGGAGGAGTCCTCTCTAAGACGACTTTTACAATCTCTGAGATCATATGGATACATTCAGATAAAGCTTCTCTTATCTCTTGTGAAGTAATCGTTATTGCTTTGGGAAGACCTGAAATTAAATCTCTTCCCTTTATCTCCAATATCTTCTCCTCTTTCAATGGATATGCAGAACCAATCTCTATCTTTATATTTTCAGCAGTCCTCTCTCCAACCATAAGATTGTATGTCTTTTTTAAATATTCTATAATTGCTTCATCCATCTCATCTCCGCCTGTACGGATAGATTTAGAAAAGACTATATTCTTCAAAGATATTACTGCAATCTCGGTCGTCCCCCCACCGATATCAATAATCATATTTCCAATTGGCTCCTGAATAGGAAGTCCTACTCCAATGGCAGCAGCAATTGGTTCTTCTACTAAAAAAACTTCTCCTACACCAGCTCTTTCTGCGGAATCAACGACTGCTCTCTTCTCGACTTCGGTGATACCAGAAGGAATAGCAATTACAAGTCTAGGCTTAACCCAAGTCCTTCTTGGTTTTGCTTTTTCAATAAAGTACCTGAGCATAGCTTCGGTTATCTCAAAATCAGCAATGACTCCATCCTTCATTGGTCGGATAGCTAAAATATTGCCTGGAGTCCTCCCTAGCATCCTTTTCGCCTCTTCACCTACAGCCAATACTTTCTGAGTATCTTTTTCTATTGCTACTACCGATGGTTCACATAGAACTATACCTTTTCCTTTCACATAGACTAAGGTTGTAGCTGTTCCCAAATCAATACCCATATCTACAGGGATAAAATTGGAGATGAGTTTTTTGGAAGACTT
>DDKR01000158.1 GCA_002340085.1 Candidatus Omnitrophica bacterium UBA2593 | reverse complement strand
ATAGAGAGATCTTAGAGACAGCCTTCAAGCTCTATAAAGATTTTAAATTAGCCAGAGTATTTTATAGTGGTTTTTCTCCAGTTCTTAACACACCCTTGGAGAAGAATTTACCTTGCTCGGGTTTAAGAGAATTGAGACTCTATCAGGCAGATATACTTTTTCGTAAGTATGGTTTCTCTTTAGAAGATTTGGTCTTTGATCAAAATGGGAATCTCTCTTTAGAATCTGATCCAAAGATTTCTTGGGCAAAGAGAAATCCAGAGTTTTTTCCTATAGAGGTAAATAAGGCAGATTTCAAGGTATTACTGAAAATTCCAGGGGTAGGGAAGATTTCAGCAGAGAGGATTACAAAATTAAGACAAAACAAAAAGATAAAGGATCTAACCGAGCTAAAGAGATTAGGAGTCATAGTAAAGAGAGCAAAAGATTTTATCACTTTGGATGGAAAATCCTTTAAAGAGAAATTTTCGCCAAAGAAAAAAATTGAAAGTTTCAAAGAGCAAGAGAGACAGCTCTTCATTTGGGAGGAATTATGAGGGATGAGGAGAATTTTATAAAATTCCTAGGTACAGCTGGAGCAAGATTTGTGATGATTTCGCAACTTCGTTCTTCAGCAGGTCTATGGTTGGCTTATAAAGGTACAAATCTTTTGATTGATCCTGGTCCAGGAACACTTGTACATTGTGCAAAGGCGAAGCCTAAATTGACTCCTTCTGAATTAGATGGCATAATTTTGACTCATAGACACTTAGATCATTGCGGTGATATAAATGTGATGATTGAGGCAATGACAGAAGGAGGGTTTAAAAGAAAAGGAGTTGTTTTTTTACCGAAGGATTGTTTAGACGAAGATCCTGTAATCTTAAAGCATACAAGTAATTTCCTCGAGAAGATAGAAACTTTAGAAGAAAAAAAGAACTATTCTTTAAGTGCAATAAATTTTACTACACCTCTAAGACATATCCATCCTACAGAGACATACGGTTTAAAATTTCATTTAGATAAGGTCTCTGTTTCTTTAATCTCAGATACAAAGTACTTCAAGGATTTAGAAAGAGTCTATAAAGCAGATATATTGATAATTAACACTGTATTCTTCTCACCCCATCCTCAAATAGAGCACTTATGTTTAGAAGATGCAGAAAAGATAATAAAAAGTATTAAACCTAAAATTTCAATCCTTACTCACTTTGGTATGACTATGTTGAAGGCAAAGCCGCACCTAATTGTACAAAATTTAAGAGAGAGATTAAATATGGATGTGATCTCTGCTTATGATGGAATGAAGTTTCAATTGTGATTTGTCTTTTAAACCACATAGAATTTGACTTTTGAGTTTGGAGGTGATAATATAAACAAAATAAAAAAGGAGGTAAAAAGATGCAAGGATACTGTGTAAAGTGTAAGTCAAAAAAAGAAATGAAAGATGAACAAACCGTAACATTAAAGAATGGAAGACAAGCAGTAAAGGGAAAATGTCCTGATTGCCAAACTTCTATGTTCAAGATATTGGGGAAAAAGTAAGACGAGGTAAAGAGAGATAGAATCAGAAGATAAGGTAAAATTAATCGCTGAGCTTGCCTTAGAGAAAAAAGGAGAAGATCTAATTCTCTTAGATATGAGAAATGTGTGTAACTTCTGTGACTATTTTATCATCTTAAGTGTTCCTTCTAAGAAAAGAGCAAAGATAATCTCAGAATATATCCGAGAGAGTTTGAAGAAGAGAAAATTAAAGCCATTCTCATGCGAAGGAGAGAAAGAATCTGATTGGATACTCCTAGATTACTTAGATGTAATTGTGCATGTCTTCTACAGACCAGTAAGAGAATTTTATGATCTCGAGAGAATCTGGCCAGATGCAAAGAGAATACATTTCTGATTTTAGATTATATGGAAATCTTCAAATTAGAAGAGAAGCTCTCCAGATTAATAAAAAAGATATCAAGTAGAGAGTTTTTTCTTTCTCCAAAGTTACTCCCACCTTTTTATATTGAGGTTCCTAAAGATAAGAGATTTGGTGATTTTTCTGCAAACATAGCTCTAAGACTGAGTAAGATATTAGATAAATCACCTCTTGATATCGCCTCTAAAATTTGTTCTCAACTCAGAGAAGATGATTCTCTAAAGAGAGATATTTTTGACCTAAAGGTAGAACCCCCCGGCTTTATTAATTTCTTTTTAAAAGAAAAGTTCTTTCATAAGATCTTAAGAGATATAATTGAAGAGAGGTTCGATTTTGACAAATACTTTAAAAAGAAAAAAGTCTTAATGGAATTTGTGAGTGCAAATCCTACTGGACCTTTGACGATTGCTCACGCAAGACAAGCTGCGGTAGGAGATGCATTAGCAAATATATTAGACTTTTGTGGATCCAGAGTGAAGAGAGAATACTACCTTAATGATACAGGAGTCCAGATAGAGCTTCTGGCAAAATCTATTCAAGCAAGGTATAAAGAACTTTCAGGTGAAGAGACAGAATTCCCTCCTACAGGTTACAAAGGAGGATATATCTATGATATTGCTAAAAAAATAATTAACTCTCAGAAGAAATTTAAGATCTTAAACCTTGAATTTTTCAAGGACTTTGGAGTGAGGGATATCTTGAATACGATAAAGAGAGATCTTAAAGATTTTGGGGTGAGATTTGACAATTTTTATTCCGAGAAGGTATTGAGAGAGACAAAGAAGATAACTTATGTGATTAAGCTTTTAGAGAAAAAAAGGGGTTTATATGAGAAAGAAAATGCTCTTTGGTTTAAATCAACTCAATTTGGTGATGACAAAGATAGAGTAATCATTAAATCAAATAAGGAATTGACTTATCTTTTACCTGATATTGTTTATCATCGGGATAAATTCAAAAGAGGATTTGATTGGTTAATAAATTTTTGGGGGCCTGACCACCACGGCTACATCAAGAGACTTAAAGCTGCATTGATAGCTTTGGGCTTCAGAAAAGAAGATATTACTATAAAGATTGTTCAATTAGTTACTCTCTATAGAGACCAGCGACCCATTCAGATGTCTACAAGGAAAGGAGAATTTATAACTTTAAAAGAAGTCTGTGATGAAGTAGGTAGAGATTGTGCTAGGTTCTTCTTTCTTATGCGTCGGACTGATTCTCACTTAGATTTTGATTTGGAATTAGCTAAAAAGAAGTCTCTTGAGAATCCTGTCTATTACATCCAGTATGCGCATGCCCGAATCTGCAGTATCTTAAATTCTGTAAGAGATCTTCGTAAAAAAATATCTAATTCTAATCTGGAACTTCTGAAATCTCCCTTCGAATTAGAGATCTTAAAACTACTCTCTCAATTTCCCTATATTCTGAAGGTATGTTGTCAGCTATGTGACCCTTATCCTCTTACCAATTATTTAGCTGATTTGGCTTCTGGTTTTCATAGATTCTATGAGTCCTGTCATGTATTAGGTGAAGCTGAGGATTTATCTTCAGCACGCCTCACTTTGATATATGGAACAAAAGTTATTTTAAAGAGGGGTTTAGCTTTATTGGGGATTTCTGCCCCTCAAAGGATGTGATGCAGAAGATTTGGAGACTAAACAGACCGAATCCAGAACAGGTATTTTCTCTATCTAAAGAGTTACAGATACACCCTTTGATAGCTACAATTCTTGCAAACCGAGGTATAAATGACTTTAAAGAAGCCCTTTTATTCTTAAAAGGTAACTTATCAGATCTATCTTCACCTTTTGAGCTCCCTGATACAGAGAAAGCAATCCAAAGAATAACTCAGGCAATAAGAAAAAGAGAAAAGGTATTCATACTTTCTGATTATGATACAGATGGAATAACTGCGTGTGCTCTTTTAATCTCAAGGCTCAAAAAATTTGATTTAGATCTCAGCTATTACATTCCTGATAGAGTCAAGGAAGGTTACGGCTTAAATGAAGGGATAACTAAATATATAAGCCAAAAAAATATAGATCTTCTTATAACTATTGATTGCGGGACGACAAATTTTGAAGAGATAAGGTTTTTGAGAAGTAACTGCGTAGATACAATTATTATCGATCACCATCTACCAAAAGAAAAATTACCTCCTGCCTTAGCAGTAGTCAATCCTAAAAGGGTAGATTCTAACTGTCGGTATAGAGAATTTGCAAGTTGCGGTTTAGTTTTTAAATTAGCCCAAGGGCTCTTAAGAGAAGATTTAAGAGAGGATTTAGACTTGGTCTGTTTAGGTACAATTGCTGATATGTGTCCATTGAATGGAGAGAATAGGATTTTGATAAAAGAAGGTCTCTATAGACTAAATGATGTACAGAGGCCAGGAATAAAGGCATTGATAGAAGTAGCTAGGTTAAAGAACAAGACCATAAATTCTTATCATATAGGTTTCATCTTAGCTCCCCGCATAAATGCCTCAGGAAGAGTAGATACTGCAGAGAAACCCTTAGAACTTCTATTGACGGATTCTTATTCTGAAGCTGAAAGATTAGCTAAGAATTTAAATCAGGATAATCTCTTAAGACGCAGATTTGAAGGAGAGGTCTTAGAAGAAGCAGAAGCCGAAATTGAAGAAAGAATAAACTTTAAAGAAGACAAGGTGATTATATTGGCAAAGGATAACTGGCATGAAGGGGTCTTAGGAATTGTGGCAAATAGGATTTTGGAGAGATTCTATAGGCCGGTGATTGTTATGTCCTTGCAAGAAGATCGCGCTAAAGGCTCTTGTAGATCTATAAAAGATTTCCATATCCTAAATGCTCTAGATGAATGTAAGGATTTACTTTTGAGTTTTGGTGGACATGCTGCTGCCTGTGGATTTACAATATTAAAGAATAATTTAGATAGATTCAAATCTCAGATTCGTAGGATTGCTCATCAAACTATAACCGCAGAATTCCTAATACCTTTCTTAGAGATAGATACAGAGATTGAGCTTCCTCTCTTAAATTCAGATCTCATAAATTCAATTCAGGATTTAGAACCTTACGGGAT
>DDKR01000092.1 GCA_002340085.1 Candidatus Omnitrophica bacterium UBA2593 | reverse complement strand
ATATCACAAAGTTTAAAAGAAGGGGTGATGTGAAAAAGTTGAGTGATAAATTCTTGTGATGGCATCTTAAAATTTGGATTTAACATCTTAAGTGACCTCTCAAAATGTCTAAAATTGTATAAGTGCCCCACAAGTCCAAAACCAGCTATCTTATCTATATCACCCCGTTTATAACTGACGTATCTTACAGATATCAATCTACGTTCTAAAGCTTCTAATATAGCCTCAAAATTTTTTGTAAGTAATTCTCTTATATAGGTTTCAGCAAAATCCTTGATTGCTGGAATACCAACTTTTAAATAAACAAATACTGTGACTTCAGTTCCTTCAGGATGGTCTTTAAATACCCATCTTCCTCTAAATACCTCCAGATCTCCTTCTATAGCATTAAAGTGAATAGTATTTTGATTAAGAGAGAGTATATCTTCTTCTATCCAACTTATAGGAATCTTATCGATCTCTATTCGCCATTTTGTCCTCACCGTATGTCGACTTCTACAGATCACAGTGACTTCTTTAATACAAGGTATATATTGGGGAAACTCCCAAACTTTAGTCAAAGATCGAATTATTCTCCATTTCTCTCCGGTAATTACTTTTGTTATCTTTATCTCTATTAGATCTTTATCCATCATTTAACATCTCCTGAATTGTATTTCTAATTCTAAAAATACCTTCTTGTAAGTGTATATCATCGATTGTGTCTTCAAATTCTTTCAATAGATATACAGGCTTTCCTATCTTTACTTTTATGGGAACGAATTTGGGAAACTTTGCTTTCCTTGGAAGTGCCTTATAAGCACCTATAATTGCACAGGGTAGGATTGGTCTTCCTGTCTTAATTGCTAAGAGAGCAGCTCCTCTTCTAAACTCCTTAAGTCTTCCATTAAATGAACGGCCTCCTTCTGGAAAAAGACCAACAACTTCATTTTTTGTCAGAAGATAAATTGCTTTTTCTGATGAACTCCCCACAGGTAGAGTCTCTTTTAGTTTTAAAAACCATCTTACCCAAAATGTGCGATAAAGATTTCTTAAAGCCAAACAATGGATCTTCCTAGGAATAACCGATTCAATAATAAAAGGATCTAAAAAACTCGTATGATTTGAAACGACAATGAAATTTGTCTTTTTGGGCAAATTCTCTAAACCTTCCACCCTAAGCCTAAAGAATAACTTTAATATAACAAAGGATATTTCCCTGAATATCCAATACCACATCTATTTACCAATAAGGAGTTTCTTTTCCTTATTTGAAGCCATCTTTTCTTTTATCCAGCGACCAACTGCTTTCCTTTGGAATCTCCAATCCATACCAATCTTAAATGCTGGAATTTTACCTTCCCTCGCAAGTTTATGTACAGTAAAGACATGGAGGTTGAGGTATTCAGCAACCTCTTTAGCAGTCAAGATCTCTTTTTTAGGCATTACGTATCATCTTTCAATATATTTTAACACAATTAGAAATATACAAATAAAATTAAACATTGTCAAGTTTATTATGTATTTTATGTAACTTTCAGGATTATTTAATGATATGGATAATTCTGATCTTGTGAGATAATAACAGAAGAAATGGAAAAGAGATGAGTTATCCACTTATCTCTTCTTCAACGACAGCTAGGGCTTCTCCTACACCAACCGTATCTCCCTCCCGACGGAATATCTCTCTCAATACACCGGTTACAGGAGAAGGTAAGTTAAATACAGCTTTATCTGTAGACATCTCTACTAAATCTTCTCCTTCTTTTACATGATCTCCTTCTTGGAAATACCAGTATGTGAGGGTTGCCTTATCAATACCTTCACCTAACTCTGGTAAGATAACCTTTACCATAAATCCTCCTCTCTATTTTTAATCTCATATGTCAGAATAAGATGAAACTAACTCTTTACTAAATAAGAATTTAAGATTCTCAAGTATTCTCTCTTTTACATTATCCACATTCTGTCTTTCTTTTAAGATCTCCTCCATAGAGGTTATCTTTACGTCTAAACCACAAGGTCTGATTAAATCAAAATAAGAAAGGTCTGTATTGACATTTAGAGAAAGCCCATGATAACTTATCCAATTCTTTACGCCTATTCCAATTGAGGCAATCTTCTTATCCTTTACCCATACCCCTCTTAAATCTTCTCTAATTTCAGATTCTATACCAAAATCTTTTAAAGTCAACAATCCTAAAATCTCTAACTTCCTCAAAAATTTTCGTAGATCTTTACCCCAAAAGGATAAATCTAAGATTAAATAGATGAGGAGTTGACCTGGGCCGTGATAAGTAACATCACCTCCTCTATCTATAGAATAGACCTTTATTCCCCTTTTTTCTAATTCTAAAATCTCTATTAAAATACTTTTTGGATTTACCTTTCTACCTAAAGTTATAGTATGGGGATGCTCACAGAAAATAACTGTATCTGTATAGCTCTTTTGTCTAATCTTTTCTAAGATTTCTTTCTGTAGGATATAAGCTGAAGTGTAATCAGTGGTTCCTAAATCAATAAGATGCATTATCCTATTGCTTCTAAGACTGCTTCTGAGAATGTAGGATGGCCAAAGATCAAATCCTTTAACTGGTGAGTCTTTATCTTAAGCCTTATACCTAAAGCCAAAGTATTAATAATTTCAGTTGCTTTGGATCCAATGATATGAGCTCCCAAAATTAGGTCTGTATTACGATCAGATATTATCTTAATAAATCCTTCAGTTTCAGCCTGTATATGGGCAGCTCCTGAAGCTAAGAAATCGAATTTAGATATCTTTATCTCAAAATCCTTCTCCTTTGCTTTCTCTTCAGTTAGACCCACACTTCCAATTTCAGGCTCTGTAAATATACAGTTAGGTACTCCAAGGTAGCTTACTCTCTTTATATCCTTATTTAAAATATTTTCTACTGCTAACTTTCCTTCATAACTTGCAACACCGGCTAATAGATAACCACCAATACAATCACCTGCAGAATAGATGTTTGGAATTGTAGTCTTTAGATAATCGTCGGTATAGATTCTGTTCTGTTCTATTCTAACTCCTATTTCTTCTAAACCTAAACTTTCTACATTCGGAGTCCTCCCTACACAGACTAAAATCTTCTCAAATTCATCTAAGTTAAATTCAGATACATCTTTCTGCAAGAATAACTTTATTCTTCTCTTCTTAAAACTCAATTCTAACTTCTTAGCAATCTCTTTATCTTCAGCAGGTAAAAGTTGACTCATCATCTCTACTAATGTTACATCTGCTCCTAACTTTTTAAAGATAACTGCAAATTCACAACCGATCACACCTCCACCTATAATCAAAAGACTCTTTGGAATCTCTTCTAATTCTAAGATATCATCGGAATCTAAGATCTTTTTATGGTCGAATCTTATATCTTTAAGCTCTTTTGGTCTTGAACCTGTAGCAACTAATATATACTTTGTATCTATATCTTTAGAATCGACTTTGATTCTGTTTGGGTTGATTATTTCAGCTCTTCCTTGTATAAAATCTATACCTCTTCTCTTTATCTCTGAGAAGATACCATTCTGTAACCTCTCAATTATCCTCTCTTTTCTCTCTTTGATTCTCTTTAAGTTTAGTCTGTAAGAAACTATACCCTCAATTTCAAATCCAAACTCCGAGGATCTTTCAAACTGGGAAAGTAATTTTGTAGAATTAACTAAGATTTTGGTGGGAATACAACCAGAGTTTAAGCAGACTCCTCCGATCTTTCTTTCTTCAATTAGACAAACATTTAAACCTAATTCTTTTGCTAATATTGCTGCATTGTAACCTGCCCATCCTGCACCAATTACTACAAGATCATAATCTGTTGCGTTTGGTGTCATATTGCTGTATTATTACATTGTTCTTTGATATAATTTGCAGATTTAAGAAATGCTTCTCTTTCTTCTTCGTTTAAATCCAACTCGATTATCTCCTCAATCCCTTCTCTTCCCAATCTGCAAGGAACCCCAATGCATAGATCTTTTACTCCATATTCACCATTCAGATAGGATGACAGATAAACTACTCTTTTCTCATCCTTTATAATAATTTTTATAATCTCTAAGATTGCCTGTGAAGGTCCAAAGTATGCACTTTGATTTCCTAAGAGAGAAATAATCTGAGCTCCTCTTTGAATCACCCCTCTCACCAAATCCTTAATTCTATCTCCTTCTAAGAACTCATCTAAGCATACTCCTCTTATCATTGTGAACCTAGGCAAAGGTATCATCTTTTCTCCATGAGGACCAATAACAGTTGAGTTTATATCCTTTGTAGAGATATTTAGTTCTTTAGCAATCAGATTAGAAAATCTTGCTGAATCTAAACTTACACCCATTCCAAAGACCTTTTTAGGAAGAAATTCTGTCTCTCTAATTAAAAGATAAGTCAATACATCTACAGGATTAGTCACAACTATAACTTTTGCTAAAGGTGTATACTTTTTCAAATCCTTGGATATATTCCTTATGATCTCTGCATTTATTTTGAGAAGTTCTTCTCTGGTCTTATTAGCTGAACGGATAAAACCTGCAGTTATTACAACAACATCTGAATCTTTGATCTTTGAGATATCGGTCGTTCCTTCAACTTTAGAATCTAAACCGGCTACACTTAAAGAATCTTCTAAGTCTAAAGTCTTACCCAAAGCCAAGCCCTCTTTAATATCTACCAATAAGGTATCAGCCATCTTCGACTCTGCTATACGTAAAGCAATCAATCCTCCCACATTTCCTGAACCAATGATACTTACTTTATAATTTCTCCTCATCTTTTAATTTTTAATTTCTCTATTACTGCATCGGCCATCTGTGATGTTCCTACAGCTGTAGGGTCATTTCTGTCCTTCTTTAAATCATAAGTTACGAACTTTCCTTCTCTAATTACTCTTCTTACTGCAGACTCCAACCTCTCTGCTCTTTCTTCTTCTCCTAAATATTT
>DDKR01000066.1 GCA_002340085.1 Candidatus Omnitrophica bacterium UBA2593 | reverse complement strand
TGTAAGCTTGAAGACTCAAAGTCCTTTCTTTTGTTTCTGGTAAAGGTAATGTCATTACCTCTACAGGCTTTATCTTTATAATTGGAGAATTTAGACTTTCAGGGATTCCTAAGGTAACTAAACCCGCACCTGAACGAATACAACCCTGAGAACATAGTACAGCTGCTCCTGAGAATTTAGATGAGCCGGCTAAGATAAGTATATGTCTAAAATCTCTCTTATGACTATTTAATCTTCTGTGTAATAAGTGCGGTGGCAACTGCATAGGTCTTCACATGTGAAATTGAAATATACACCTCTATTCCTTTATGTCGATTATTTAAAATCACACAATAAGGCCTTCCTTCAGAATCATTCAGAATCTCTACATCCTTCCAAACCAACCCTTTATCTCCCAATGCCTTAAATACTGCTTCTTTAGCGGCAAATCTACCTGCGAGATGTTGGTATAGACTACCCCGGCTTTTAGCATTCTCTAATTCTTGCTCAGTAAATACCCGTTGTAAAAAATCTCTACCCCATTTGTCTACTGCTCTTCGTAAGCGTCTAACTTCAGTTATATCTACTCCTGTGCCAATAACCATTGGATCAACTAACTTATCAAGGCCTTCATCTCTATTATCGCTTTTTCTAATCCTACCAAAACCGCCCTACATACTATAGAATAACCGATATTTAACTCCTCAATTCCCTCGATCTTTGCAATAGGGGCCACATTGAAGTAATTGAGGCCGTGGCCTGCAACTACCCTCAAGCCGATCCTTCTTGCATATTCAGTCGCTTCTCTCAATTCCTTTAGATATCTTTCTCTTTCTTCTTCATTTTTAGCTTCAGCATATCTACCAGTATGGAGTTCTATTAAATCTGCTTCTGTTAACCTTGCTACTTCTATCTGTTTTTTATCTGGATCAACAAATAAACTCACCTTTATTCCTTTTGATTTTAATTTCTTAATTACTCTTTCAACTTTCTCTCTATTTGCAATTACATCTAAGCCACCTTCAGTAGTAATCTCCTGTCTCTTTTCAGGAACTAAAGTTGCTTGATCTGGTTTAATTCTACAAGCAATATCCGTGATCTCTTCTGCACAAGACATCTCTAAATTCAACTTAGTTTTAATCGTCTTTTTTAATATCTCCAAATCTCTGTCTTGGATGTGGCGTCTATCTTCTCTTAGGTGGACAACTATTGAATCTACACCTGCTAACTCGGCAATACCTGCAGCTAAGACTGGTTCAGGCTCAATTCCTCTTCTTATCTGTCTTAGAGTTGCAATATGGTCAATATTTACTCCTAATCTCATCTCTCTTTCAATATCGCATCTGAGATCTTTACTGTATCTGAGACTTCCTTTACATCATGGACACGGACAATATCTGCTCCATTGGCAATTGAGATTGCTATAGAAGCCAAAGTTCCAAAGAGGCGTTCCTCAACCGATCTATTCAGCACATTTCCAATGAAAGATTTCCTTGAGACACCTACAAGTACAGGTCTTCCTAAGACTTTGAATTCTTTCAATCTTCTTAGGATCTGTAAATTATGTTCGGTTGTCTTGCCAAAACCGATTCCCGGGTCAATGATTATCTTTTCTCTCTCAATTCCAAAACTTAGAGCAAGCTTAATTGCTCTATCTAAGTAATCGATGATCTCCGAAATTAAATCCGAATACTCTGGTGACCTCTGCATAGTTAAAGGTACACCTCTCATATGCATAAGGATTAGACCTGCCTTGTAAGAAGAGATGAGTTTTGCCATCTTTTCATTTCTTCTTAAGGCGGTGATATCATTGACCATACTTACACCTAAGTCTAATGCTCTTTCTGCAACTTCAGCTTTAGAGGTATCTATAGAAATAGGTGTATTTATTCTCTTTACCAATCTCTTTATGACCGGAATAGTTCTTTCTATCTCTTCTTTTACTGAAACTGGCTTTGCTCCGGGCCGAGAAGACTCACCTCCAATATCGATTATATCTGCACCGTGTTCAGTCATCTTCTCTATATAATTAACTACAGTATCTAAGGATCTCTTACCTCTTGTTTTTTGTCTTTGATCTTTGTATAGACCATCTCCTGAGAAAGAGTCAGGGGTGAGATTTATGATTCCCATAATGTGAGTGCGTTCTCCTAATTTGAGATTAAATCTTGGTAGTTTAACTAAAAAAACTTTTCTTTGATAATTATCTAAAACAAATTTAAGTTCTTCGGCTAATTTAGGAAGCCTGAACTCTTGAATCTTTAATTTCTCAGTCAATCTATACAATTGTAAAATAGTCCCAAAGATAAGGCAATCAGTAATTTTCTTTTTTCCGGTCAAAGCATCTCTACAGATTGCCGCCTCCCCACCTAAAGAGAGCATCTGTTGTTTTATAATACTGGCACCTATATTAGAAAGGGTTTTAATCTTAATCACATACATCTTTGCCTTTGGCCTCATGATGTTAATACCTTCTTTATCTACATTCATCTCTCTCATTAATTCGGTAATCTGCTGGGTATTTTCCAAAGATAAAATTTGAGGGATCATAATTTTAAGTAGTTTGTGGGGAATCTCTCTGTGGTAGACCTAAAAGCTTTTTTACTTGTTCTGCATCTAGGGTCTCTTTCTCCATTAAGGTTTGAGATAGAAGTCTTAATTTATCTTGATTCTCTACTAAAAGTTTCTTTGCTTTTGAGTATGCTTCATCGGTAATCTTTTTTACCTCCTCATCGATTATCTTAGCTGTCTCTTCAGAGTAATTTCTCTCTTCGATGATGTCTCTGCCTAAGAAGATCAGACCTTCACGTCTTCCTAAGGTAATATTTCCTAATCTCTCAGACATACCAAATTCACAGACCATCTTTCGAGCAATATTCGTAACAATAGCAAGATCTGATTCTGCTCCTGTAGTTATCTCACCCAAATTCAATTCTTCAGATACCCTTCCACCTAAAGCAACGGTTAATCTTCCCAAGAGTTCTTTCTTTGTCCAATAACGCCTGTCTTCTGTAGGTGGAGTAAGGGTATATCCTCCAGCTAAACCCCTGGGAATAATTGAGACTTTCCTTAAAGGATCTACCTCAGGAATAAGTAGAGATAAAAGTGCGTGGCCAGATTCATGATAAGCAGCTATCTCTTTTTCATATTTGGAGATAATCCTTGATTTTCTTTCCGGGCCCATAATCACCCTTTCAATGGCTGCTTCTAATTCCTCTTGGGTGACTGCATCTCTATTTTTCCTCGCAGCTAACAAAGCTGCTTCATTACATAGGTTTGCCAAATCTGCACCTGAAAAACCTGAGGTCTGCTGGGCAGTAGCTCTTAAATTCACATTCTCTGCTAACTTTATCTTTCGAGTATGGACTCCTAATATCTCTTCTCTACCTAAAATATCAGGAAGATTTATGACGATGTGTCGGTCGAATCTTCCTGGTCTTAATAATGCGGGATCTAAAGTATCGGGTCGGTTGGTTGCTGCAATGAGGATGATACCTTCTGCAGCATCGAATCCATCCATCTCTACCAAGAGTTGATTCAATGTTTGCTCTCTTTCATCATGGCCTCCACCCAGACCGGCGAATCTTAATCTTCCTACTGCATCTATCTCATCGATAAAGATGATTGCTCCTTTTCCTGAGGTCTTTGATGCTTTTCTACCCTGCTCAAAGAGATCACGGACTCGGGAAGCTCCTACTCCTACAAACATCTCCACAAAATCAGAGCCAGAGATTGAATAGAATGGAACACCCGCCTCACCTGCTACAGCTCGAGCAAGGAGGGTTTTCCCACATCCCGGAGGCCCAACTAATAAGACACCTTTGGGGATTTTACCTCCTAATCTTTGAAATTTCTTAGGATCTTTTAAAAATTCAATGACTTCTTTCAATTCCTCTTTTGCTTCATCGACTCCTGCGACATCAGAGAATGTGATCTTAGGACCTTCTTTTTCTGTGATCGCTCTTGCTCTTGCCTTACCAAAGGAAAAGATTTTATTGCCTAACTCTTGACCACGAGCAGCCATCATCCACCAGAATAGGATAAGAAGAATAATTGGGCCTAAATAGAAGAGGCTCGACCAGATTGTACGCGTAGACTTTACCTGGAAGCGAGGAACATTCTCTCTTAATAACTTGACTATCTCTTTATCTTCCTCGGGAATATTGACAAAAAACCTTGCACCATCAGAGAGCTCACCTTGCAGGATGCTCTCGATCTTGATAATCGATCTTATTTTACCTGTAGCAGGATTGTCTTTTAGAATTGTATAAAACTCTCCATAGGTAATCTCCTTAAACCCTCCTCTGATTCCGATATTAAACAAATTAAAAAAACAAAAGATCCCTAAAATTAAAAGAATCCAGAAGAAAATCGATCTCTTTTTTGCCTTTTTCTCTACACTCTTTTCATCCATTTCCTCACCCCTCACAATTATATATTAAAAACCAAAGAAAGCAAGTAGAAATAATGAATCTGTCGGGAATAGGAAGAAAGATTGTATCCTAAGGCTTTTAGAAAGATTGAAAGAATCAGTTCTAAAGTTTTTTTAATGGCTTCTCTTTTCTTTAGAGGATTATTTAAGTGGTTGGAGATCATATAGATTGTTCGGCTATAACTTCACCTATTTAGTAATCTGTAATTTTAATTTTACACACTTTAAATTATATTATCTTGTTTATAGGTATACTGGGTGCCTGTTGCCTCATTAGTAAAT
>DDKR01000080.1 GCA_002340085.1 Candidatus Omnitrophica bacterium UBA2593 | reverse complement strand
CTAAGGAATTAGCTATAAGGAAGATGTGCAAGAAATTCTAATTCGCCAAAAGGGAAAATTAGATGTAAAATATATTAAAGTATTGGCTTACAAAAAAATAGCAGAAGCAAATCAGAACCAGAATTATTTAGAACTATTTAGAAAATTTATTCTAAAGAAGAAACTCCAAAAATGTTTAAAAATATTTTGGTAATCGATGATGACAAATTAGTAGCACATACTTTAGGTAATCTATTGGCCAAAGAAGGTTATTCTGCTACAGCTTCTGAAGATGGTTACAAAGCGCTTGAGGAGATATTCAGTGAGAATAAATTTGATTTAATTGTTTGTGATTTGAAGTTACCTGGGATGGATGGATTCGAGACTATAAAAAAAATAAAAGAGTATTTGAAGGCTAAAAATAAACCCGATGTTCCAGTAATATTTATAACTGGTTACTCAGATCTGTATGAGAAGGCAAGGCAATTTGGGAAGGTTTTCCTTAAGCCTTTCGATAATGAAGAGTTTATTAAAAGTATAGAAGAATATATAGAGTAAGGAATAATTCTAAGATGTTTAAAATATTTTGGTTATAGATGATGACTGGTACGCAAAGAGTAAAGAATTATTGTTTGAAGATTGCCTCTTCTGAGATAATAAAAGCACAATTAGAAAAAATACTTGATGGAGTTTGGGGTTTAGAGATGGCAGTTGAATAAGAAAGAACAAAAGGAAAATAGAGATGACAAAAAAGATTCTGGTAATTGATGATGATTACCTTGTTGTCAATACTCTTGAAAAATATCTGAAGAGCTGTGGGTATAGTGTTGAGACAGCTCAATCTGGTAAAGAAGCCATAGAGAAGACTAAAGAGATCAAATTCGATCTCATAATCTCTGATATTCGAATGCCAGACTTAGGTGGAATTGAGACTCTAAGGAGAATTGGAGAGATAAGTACTGATATAAAAAGAACTCCTGCGATAATTGTTACTGCTTACGCAGGTGAAGATGAGGTCTATAAAGAAGGGATAGAATTAGGAGTTACTGATTTCATCTATAAACCATTCGATCTCGATGAGTTCATTCAGGTAATAAGAAAGAACTTTGAGGTGCCAACCAAACCAAAAGAAATCTTATTCGATTATAAATTATTAGATTCCGAATTCATCTCTACAACTGAAAATATGAAAGAATTTCTTCAAAAGACCAAAGATAGATTCGATAGATTCGATGAGATAAATGATGATGAGAGAAAGCAACTCGAATTTATTGAGGAAAACAAGAAAGAAATCTTTGACAAATTAGATGAATTTTTTGATAGGATTTGGAAGATTGTAGAAAATTTTGAGAAAGATAAATATATCATTCACCAAAGTTACTACCAAGAAGCATTAGGTTATCTACTCTTAGAATTGATAGAAACTAATAGGCACGTATATCAGAAACCCTTTGGCTACTCTGGAGACTATATTATGATGAACTATATTTATGATTACAATGGTAATACTCGCTACCCAGGAGATTCATCCTATGAAAAACTCATTAATAACTATACTTGTAATATTCCAATTTCTTGTTCTGTTGTTGAGCGTAAGAATTTTTTAAAAGAAGAGATATTGAAAATAATGGAAAGAAAGGTGAAAGCGAAGATTTTAAATGTAGCTTGTGGTCCTGCGAGGGAACTGATAGAGTTACTTAAAGAAGGAAAGATCACCAAGCCCATAGTATTCAAATTATTAGATTTTGAGAAGAAAGCGTTAGATTACGTAAATAGAGAAATAAATAGAGTAGAATATAAAAAAAGACAGTTTCTTTCTATCGAATATATCTGTAGAGATATAACTAGTATCATAAGAGATAGAGAATTTAGAGAAGATTTAAGAGAACAAGATTTAATTTATGCTACTGGTCTTTTTGATTATCTGAGCGAGCGAATGGCTCCAAGATTAACAAGAGAACTTTATCAACTACTAGCTGATGAAGGTAAACTGATTATTTGTAATGCTTCTTTAGAGAACAATACCCATAGAGCATATTATGAGTTACTTGGTGGGTGGAATATCATCCACAGAACTGAAAAAGAAATACTAAAATGGGTAGAAAGAATCGATGGTATTCAAAATGTAAATTTAAAAAAATATATGCCTAAAGATAGGTTTCTATATTTGATTGTTGAAAAATAAGGAGTGAATTTGAATTTTTATGCTCTAAGTGGATTAATAAATGGATTAACAGCTACAATCCTAGGTATATTTGTAGTTGTTCGAAATAGAAGGGGTATTAAAAATATAACGTACGGATTATTTTGTCTCTTTGTTTCAATCTGGGGTTATTTTTATTTTGTATGGCAAACAGCTTTAGACAGAAGTGTAGCGTTATTTTGTTCACGTGGTTTTATGGCTGGTGCAATATTTATCCCTGTATGTTATCTACATCACCTTTTTATATTTTTTGATATTTACAATCAAAAAAAGAAGCTGATTTTCTATGGATATTTAGGAGGAGTAATATTTTCATTACTCAATTTTACGCCTCTCTTCATAAAAGATGTGAGTCCAAAAATGATCTTTAAATTTTGGCCTGAGCCAGGGATTCTGTACCACCCTTTTCTAATCTTGTGGTTCTGGTATGTTCTTTATGGGATATACATAATTATTTCTGAACATAAAAAGTCAAGCGGACTTAGAAGAAATCAATCGAGATATATGTTATTAGCAACATCTATCGGTTGGTCTGGTGGAGCTACAAATTACTTCTTATGGTATGATATTCCTATACTTCCTTTTGGTAATATCTTTGTTTCAATTTACATGGCAATAACTGCTTATATCATCATCAGATATCACTTAATGGACATCACCATTGCCATTAAGAAGACTACTCTTTTGGCTTGTGGTGTGCTTTTGCCAACAGCAGGGGTAGTCATTGGAATCAATCTTCTTCAACCCAAACTTACAAAGATTATGGGAGAAAGCTGGTGGTTAGTCCCTTCTGGGATAACTGTAATTTTAACTTTAATTCTATTTAGATTTGTTAATTATGTGATAAGACTAAAAGATGAAGAACTGAACAAGAGTATTAAACATTACCGCAATCAACTAAGAACTCATACCGAACAATTAGCTAAATCAAAGACTACAAGAGAATTGGTAAGTTACACTGTAAGACACATTTCTACCATTGCTAAGTTAGACTTCTGTGCGGTTGCCTTAAAGAAGGAAGAAATAATCGAAGATGAGATAATAATAAAAAAGAGAAAATTCTACATCATCGAAGGAGTAAGTGACCGAACGGGAAGAGAACTAAGTAAGAAGTTATAATTATCTTTAAATGGTGAATGGGTCTTAAGAAAGATAGAAGATAAACTTTAAAAGAATAAGAAAATTCCTCTTCATGAGTAAAACTAAATTACCAGAGTTAATTATTGGTGATCTGGTTATAGAGCTTCCTATTATTCAAGGGGGCATGGGTGTTAGGGTTTCAACAGCTAAATTGGCAGCCGCTGTATCTAATGAAGGGGCCTTTGGAGTTATAGCTAGTGTAGGCTTAGGAGAAGAAAAACAAGAAAATTTAACCTATGAAGAAAGGTCTAAGTTGGCTTTTAGAGAGATGATAAGAGGAACTAAAAGACTTACTAACAAAAAATTTGGTGTAAATATAATGTGTGCCTTAACTAACTATAATGATTTAGCAAGAGTTGCTATAGAAGAGGAAGTAGGTGCTATTATTTCAGGGGCTGGCTTACCACTCCATTTACCTTCTTTAAACAAAAATTCAAAGACAAAACTTATTCCTATTATTTCATCGGCACGAGCGGCAGAATTGATTTGTAAAACATGGCTCAGGCATTACGATATATTACCGGATGCTTTGGTTTTAGAAGGACCTCTTGCAGGAGGACATCTTGGTTTTAAATTTGGGGAACTTATTAATCCCGAATCGCCACGTTTAGAGAATCTATTAGCTGAGGTGCTTACGGTGGTTAAGAAATTTGAGTCAGAAAATGATAAGAAAATTCCAATTATAACAGCAGGTGGGATTTTTAGTGGGAAAGATGTTGCTAAAATGTTAAAGTTAGGGGCTAGTGGCGTCCAGATGGCTACAAGATTTGTTTGTACAAAGGAATGTGAAGTTTCCCAGGCTTATAAAGAAGCATATTTAAAATGTACCCAGGACGATATTGCTATAATTCTGAGCCCTGTAGGTATGCCAGCGAGGGTGATTAGAAATAAATTCGTAGAAAGGATTGAATCTGGAGAAAGGATAAAATTCGCCTGTCCTTTTAAGTGCCTAAAAACTTGTGATCCTTATGCTGCAAACTATTGTATTGCTCAAGTATTAGTAAATGCCTATCGAGGTGATCTTGATAATGGTTTTGTGACGTGTGGCGCAAATGCATATAGAGTAAAAAAAATAGTTTCTGTTAAAGAGTTAATAATTGAGATTACAGAAGAGGCGCTGAGAGAATTAGAAGAACATTGATGCAACTTTGGAATAATTAGCAACAGATAATATAGGAGCATCTATAAAAGAATGAGTAAGTCTTCGGATCTAAAATAAATCTAGCCCTAAAAAGTCTATGCTGGGCTAATAAAAATGGAAGAATGGACACTTTTAATTAATGGGGAGGATTTAGATACAGGTATTTACGATTATTATCCATATATAGATAAAGTCCTGACAGATTTTGAGAGTACGAAGAGAGTTATAGATAAGCTAAAAGAGGGGATTATTCCCAGAAATGTAGAAAAATATGTGTATGCGCGTTATTGTATAAATAAGGAAGATACAAATTTTATAGCAATGGAATCAGCTCAACGAGCTTTTAAAGAATTCCGTAGATTCCCTCTCTCTGTTCGTAAGAATATACTACTTGATATCCATGAATCTCTAGTTTGCCATAAAGAAGAATTTTTAAAAATTTTGATGATCGAAGGCCATCCACGAAGACTAGGTGAGTGGGAGTTTGAAGGAATGTGTGTTGGCAGTAGCCCCCAGACAATAAATTATTATTGCAAGTTGATACAGAAAAAGATTGGTAAATATGAAAATGAAATTTTATCTTATGTAAGAAGGCCTGATGGTGTAGTTTGTATCAGTCCTCCACGTAGTGCAGCGGCGAGTAACTCTTTTAACGCTATTCTTGTATTTTTGGTTGGCAACGCCTTAATTGTAAAACCCCCTCTAAAAACACCTATTTCATCTCTTTTTCTTTGGAAGAATATAGTAAATGTAGTTTTGAAAAGATATAATACGCCACCAGGGTTGTTAAATATTATCATAGGGAATTCAAAGAAATTAATGGATGAGTGGCTTGAGAGTTCTTTTGTAAATGATATTATACTATTTGGGGATAGTAAGAAAGGGATAGAAGAAGGTACTCGTATATATAAAGCAAATAAAAAACCGATATTAGAGCTTTCAGGTAATGATATCCTAATGATCTGGAAAGATACAGATTTAGAAAAAGCAATGGATTCATTGATTGAAGGATTTTTAGGCTCTACACAAGTATGTATGGTGCCGAAAATCGCCTTAATTCATGAGGAGATATTTGATGAATTTAAAAAAGATTTTGTTAATAAAGTGAAAGCACTAAAAGTAGGCCTTCCTTCTGATAAAGAGACATTACTAAGTCCAGTTTTCAAGATCAAAGAATTCTTTATTTTTTTAGAAGACGCAATATCCAAAGGTGCTACGTTAGTCTATGGTGGGAAAAGGGTAAATTACTTTAATAAACTAGACGACAAAGGTTCTTACGTCCAGCCTACCTTGATAGAAATAGATGATATTGAGAAAGCAAAAAAAATGTTATGTATTAATGAAGAGATTTTCTTTCCTTTACTTCCTTTGATAAAGGTTAGTGGTAGTGATGATGAAATTTTTAATAAGATGGTGGAATTGGTGAACAACCATAACTTCGGTTTAAGAACTTCTTTATGGATTTCTTCAGGAAAATTTACAAGAAAATTTGCTAAAGAATTGGATAACTGCGGTATATTAAGAATTAATTCAAGGCACGCAGGCTTTTCTTATTATATTTCCACCCATGGTGGTACAAAAAAAAGCGGCGGTCCTTTTGGAGAAATGAACTACTTCTGGCAAAAGACCTCTCATCTTCAGGGAGTATGCAGAGTAAGCGCTAATTCTAAAAAGAAAATAAATATTTTAGCTAAAGAATATAAATAAAGTAAGATGAATGTATATGCTATTACATCCTTAATTGGCTCTGCTTCTTCCTTATTTTTAGGAATTTTTGTGTATCTAAAAAATAAAGAAAAGGCAGTAAATAAATCTTTTGGTTTATTGAGTCTTGGTATATTTATTTGGGTTTTTGGTTGTTTCATGGAAAGTTCAATTACAACTCATTCTTCAGCACTGTTTTGGGATAAATTTCTTTATACAGGTGCTGCCTTCGCCCCTACACTTTTTTTACATTTTAGTTTGGTTTTTACGGGAAAGAAAAGAAAAAAAATTCTTATAACACTCTATTTGTTATCGATTATATTTTTATTTCTAAATCTCACGCCAAATTTACGTCCATTATTTATAAAAGATGTCCAGCATAAATTTCCTTTTAGATATATTGCTGTCCCGGGTCCTATATGGTATTTATATTTACTCTATTTTGCATTTTGTGGTCTTTATCCATTTTATATATTAGCTAAAACTTTTAAAGAGAAAATTTCGAGTTATAAGAAAGAACAATTAAAATATTTGACTTTATCCTTAGTAGTGATTTTTATTGCAGCATGCATGTATTTGTGTTTAGTCCTTAGTGTAGCCGTTCCGCCCATAGATAATCTTTTAGTCGCAGTTTTCAGCTTTATTACTTCCTACACCATTGTTCGTTATCACTTAATGGACATCACCATTGCCATCAAGAAGACTACTCTTTTGGCTTGTGGTG
>DDKR01000069.1 GCA_002340085.1 Candidatus Omnitrophica bacterium UBA2593 | reverse complement strand
GGTTAGCGGTTGGCGGTAAACGTAACTAAATAAATTGTGGGGCGTCTGACATTCAACATAATTACAACGCAATAACTCTATAATCCAAATGATAACCAAAAATTCAGAAGTAGGTTTAAATACATTAACTGCTCATCAGTTAATTGAGAAATTAAATGATAAAGAGATTACACCTGAAGAGATACTATCTGCACTTAGTAAGAGAATAAAAGAGACTGATTCTAAAATTAAGGCTTATATACGCACTGATAAGGAAAATTTGCAAGCTGTCAAACCCATAGAACAACAAACCGGTTTATTAAAAGGCATTCCTATCTCGATTAAAGATAATATCTGTACTGAGGCCTATAATACTGAATGTTGTTCAAAGAGTTTGGAGGGATTTTCTCCTCCTTATGATGCAACGGTAATTGAGAGATTGAAAGATGAAGGGGCTGTAATTTTCTCCCCAAAGACGAATATGGATGAGTTTGCTTTTGGTTCTTCGACAGAGAATTCCTGTTTTGGTCCAACTTATAATCCTTGGGATTTAAGCAGAGTTGCTGGAGGTTCCTCTGGAGGCTCTGCTGCTGCGGTTAGTTGTGATGAAGCAATCATTGCCTTAGGTTCAGATACGGGTGGTTCGATCCGTCAACCTGCTTCATTCTGTGGAGTTGTAGGATTGAAACCTACATATGGAAGGGTCTCTAGATTTGGTTTAATCGCTTCTGCCTCTTCCTTAGATCAAATTGGACCAATCACAAAGGATGTTAGAGATTCGGCAATTTTAATGAATATAATCTCAGGTTATGATGAGAAAGATTCTACTTCAGCAAATATACCTACCCCTGATTATACTAAAGCTTTAGTTAATGATATTAAAGGTCTTAAAGTAGGTATACCTAAAGAATATTTTACTGAAGCCCTAAGCTCTGAGGTGGAGATGATTATAAAGGAAGCAATAGAAAAACTTAAAAATCTGGGTGCAATCTGTCAAGAGATTTCTCTGCCACACACTCAATATGCTATACCGGCTTACTCTATTATTGCTGCGGGTGAGGCGAGTTCTAATTTAGCTAAGTTTGATGGAATAAAATACGGATTAAGGCGAAGTCTTCAAAGAGATAGCAGTGAGAGTAAGTTAGTCCAAATGTATAAGGATAATCGGGCTGAAGGTTTTAGTTTGCAGGTAAAAAGACAAGTTATCTTAGGAACTTATTTTCTCTTACACGACTGTTATGAAGTCTATTATTTACGCGCACAAAAGATAAGAACTCTCATCAGGCAGGATTTTATTCAAGCTTTCAATGTAGTCGATTGTATTATTGGCCCTACTTCTCCTTGGCCAGCATTCAAGATTGGCGAGAGAGCAAAAGATCCTTTAAAGAGATATTTTTCTGATATCTATACCTGTAGTGCAAATTTAGCTGGTATTCCAGCAATATCTTTACCTTGTGGTTTTACCCGTAATGGTCTTCCGGTGGGTCTGCAGATTCTGGCAAGAAGTTTTGCTGAGGAAATACTCTTTCGTGTAGCTTATACTTATGAACAAAATACACCTTGGCATAAGATGAAACCAAAAATTTAGAAGTATAAATTATGAAAAATAGTGATCTTGAAGCAGTGATCGGTTTAGAAGTTCATGTTGAGTTAAATACTATCACAAAACTATTCTGTGGGTGTCTGGCTAAATTTGGTAGCTTACCAAATTCTCAAGTTTGTCCAGTGTGTTTAGGTTTACCGGGTTGTCTACCAGTACTCAATCAGAAGGCAGTTGAATATGCTTTAAAAGTAGCTTTAGCATTAAATTGCCGGATTACTGAATTCAATAAATTCTACCGTAGCCACTATTTTTATCCAGATCTACCCAAAAATTATCAGATCTCTCAATATGAGACATACTTAGGAGAAGATGGTTTTTTAGATATTCCAGTAAATGAAGGAATAAATTCAGATGTAAAAAAGGTTTCTGATAGAACAGATAAAGCAAAACGTATTGGTATTAAAGAGATGCACTTAGAAGAAGATGTCGGTAAATTAGTTCATATTTCTAATTTTAGTTTCATTGATTTTAATCGAAGTGGTATACCGCTTTTGGAGATTGTAAGTTATCCAGATATAAATTCACCTTCTGAGGCCTACCAGTATCTTGTGAGTTTAAAGCAGATCATTCGTTATTTAGGGGTTTCCAGCTGTAATATGGAGAAGGGGATTTTAAGGTGTGATGCCAATGTATCGATTAAGAAAAAAACTGCTTTAACCTTAGGAACAAGGATAGAATTGAAGAATATGAATTCTTTTCGCAGTGTCCGTGAAGCATTGGATTTTGAAATTAAGCGTCAGATAAGAATATTAGAGGAGGGAGGAAATTTAATTCCTGAGACAAGGTTATGGAGTGAGGAGGATCACAGAACCCGTTCAATGCGTACAAAAGTGGAGGCAGAGCATTACCGTTGCTTTCCAGATCCAGATCTACCACCTTTTATAATCAGTTCTCGATTGAAAGAAGAGATTCGAAGTTTGCTTCCTGAATTACCCCAAAGAAGATTTCAACGTTTTATAGAAGATTTAAGGCTTTCTCCTTATGATTCAGCTGTCCTTACTCAAGAGAAGGAATTGGCAGATTTTTTTGAAAAGTGTTTGGAGAAATATTCAGACACAAAGAACTTATGCAATTGGATTACTACATCCTTATTGGCAGAAATAAACAGAAGAAATCTATCTTTAGAAGGATTAAATTTAGAGCCAGAAAGATTCATCAAGTTAATAAGATTGGTAGATGATGGAAAGCTTAGCAATCTTTCAGCTAAAGGGATATTAGGTGTAATGTTAGATTCAAAGAAAGATCCAGAAGAGATCGCTTCAGAAAAAGATCTTATTCAGATAAGAGACTTGGGGTCATTACAGAAGACAGTTATAGAAGTCTTACAAGAAAATGAAGAGACAGCCTCAGATTTCTTAAAAGGAAAAGAAAAAGCACTTTCTTTTCTTATTGGTCAAGTGATGAAGAAGACAAAAGGAAAAGCAGACCCAAAGATGGTAGGACAAATTTTAAAGGAAAGACTTGAAAGGAGATAAAATGAGGAAAAGGGTGATTTTGGGAATCTTGATTCTTCCTTTTATTTTGACTACTTGTAATTTTTCTTGGAGTATCGAAAGAGAGAAGAAAGAAGAGATCTATAAACAGATGGAGTTATTTTCTGATGCTTTTGTAAATATTCAGTCTGATTATGTAGAGGAGAAGAACCCAAAAGATTTGATCTATGGAGCATTAAAAGGGATGTTATCATCTTTGGATCCCCATAGTCAATTTTTAACTCCCGAAGAATATAAGGAATTAAAAGAGGAGACAAGAGGTGAGTTTGGTGGTTTAGGGATGGAGATAACTATTAGGGATGGACTTTTAACAGTAGTTACTCCTTTAGAAGATACACCTGCCTGGAAGGTAGGTATAAAACCAGGAGATAGGATCGTTAAAATAGATGGAGAACCTACAAGAGACATCACACTCTTGGGAGCAGTGAGAAAGTTGAGAGGAAGACCAGGTACAGAAGTAAGTATAACGGTCTTGCGAGAACCAGCAAAAGAATTCTTAGATTTTAAGATCACAAGAGACATCATTAAGATTAAGGATATAAAAGATGTTTTGATCTTAGAGGACAGAATAGGTTTTATTCGTTTAGCTGAATTTAGAGAAAATACTCCCAAAGATTTTGAAAAGGAATTAAAGAGATTAATAGATGAGGGTTGCGATTCTTTAATTTTGGACTTGCGTAATAATCCGGGTGGATTATTAGATATTGCAGTAAAGATTACTCAATTCTTCTTAGAACCAGATAAGTTGATAGTTTCTACAAGAGGAAGGAAGAGAAATCAGAATATCGAATTTAAGTCTAAGTACCCATCACCTTTTCTTGATATATCTTTGGTCGTTTTAGTAAATTCAGGATCTGCTTCAGGCTCAGAGATAGTCTCTGGTTGCTTACAGGACTACAGACGAGCAATTATCTTAGGAGAGAAGACTTTTGGAAAGGGTTCAGTTCAAACAGTTATTCCTTTATCCGATGGTTCAGCATTGAGATTGACAACCTCTAAGTATTTTACTCCAAGGGGAAGGGAAATCCACGGCAAGGGAATTACCCCTGATATCATTGCCGAAGAGAGAGAAATTGAGATAAAACCAAAAGAGAAACCCGAAGATATATTTGAGAGATTAGAAGAAGAAAAGGTTGAGCGACTTCCTGAAAAATACTCTAAAGATCCCCAATTCTTAAGAGCTATAGATATAATAAAGGCGATAAAGTTATATAGAGAAGGAACCAAGAGTAATATTTAATCAGATTGAACCGAGACGTTTTAAAGAGATGTTAGTATTAGGAATTGAGACATCTTGTGATGAGACCGCAGCTGCAGTGGTAGAAGATGGAAAGAGTATCCTTTCTAATATTGTGGCCTCAAGTTTAGAATTTCATAGAAAATATGGTGGAATCATCCCTGAAATCGCTTCAAGAAAACAGTTAGAATTGATCGGTCAAGTAATCAATGAGGCAGTAAGGAAAGCAAAGATAGATTTGAAAGATTTAGATTTAATCTCAGTAACAAAATCTCCTGGATTAATAGGATCACTCTTGGTAGGTATCTCTTTTGCTAAAGCTCTGAGTTTTAGCTTGAAAGTTCCTTTGTTAGAAATCGATCATCTATATAGCCATCTCTATAGTGCCTTCTTAGAATCAGAATCTCCTTCTTTACCATTTGTCGGTCTAGTTGTATCTGGAGGACATACCTCTCTATTCTATGTGGAGAGTTTCTCTAAGATTAGACTAATGGGTCAAACCCGAGATGATGCTTGTGGAGAGACATTCGATAAAGTAGCAAAGATTTTAGGATTAGGCTTTCCTGGAGGGCCAATTATTGAGAGGATGGCTGAAAAAGGAGATCCTTATAAATTCAGATTTAGATGTGCAGATTTGAAAGGGTTTGATTTCAGCTTCAGTGGAATTAAGACTGCTGTACTCTACTCGGTAAACAATAGACGGTTGGCAACAAACGATAAGCAGAATCTCTGCGCATCTTTTCAAGATGCAGTAATAAGTATACTATTGAAGAAATCATTAGAGGCCTGTAGGCAGAAGAAGACCAAAATTCTGGTCACAGGAGGAGGCGTGATAGCGAATCGATATTTAAGGGAAAGATTTAGAAACGCCACTTTAAGAGAGAATATAAGAGTTTATTTTCCTCCTATTCAATTTTGTCTAGATAATGCAGCAATGGTTTCCGGCTTAGGTTACAGATTGCATAGAGAAAGGAGTCAACTATTTAAAATTAAGCAATGAATAATGAAACACAGATATACGCAGATTACATGATGCTAGGTGTTTGGTGCGAGGTGGATGGTGTTTGGTAGCGCGCTAAAATCCTTACACCCCGGGAGTGTAAAACAACCCAATAACCCAAAAGAAAGGAGGGAGGTAATATGAGAAGTGTAATTACAGTTCTAATCACAATAGGAGTCTTTATCTTATCTTCAACTGCCGTTTATGCTACTGGTGATACCACCATAAAAGGAACTACCTCTGATAATACAAAAGCGAGTTTAAATGTAACCAATTCCTTAGATACAAGTCTTCTCTATGTGAGGAATGATGGCAATGTGGGCATTGGAACGACGGCTCCTAATTGGAATT
>DDKR01000081.1 GCA_002340085.1 Candidatus Omnitrophica bacterium UBA2593 | reverse complement strand
CAAAAACAGAAGCTTGAAATTATACTCAATAGTGAAGATTATCAAACAATTCTGGGATTCCCTGATGAACTTACTCCTACGGACTTATCCAAGATAGAAGAAAAGGTTAAGGCAACTGTCGAAAGCCTCTACCTTCTCAAAGACTTTCAGTCAATCTTTAAATATGCACCTAAACTTAAAAATGTAAATTATTCTTGGTGGGAAGATTTTCTTAAAAAGGTAGCTGAAGACACACTTTCCAAAAAAGAGCACTGGCTAATCCTTTATAACATATCTGACCTTAAAGATTACTCTTGGGCAGAAGATTTTCTTAAAAAGACAGTTGAAGATGCACTTTCTAAAGAAATGTACTGGCTAATCCTTGGTAACATATTCAACCTTAAAGATTACTCTTGGGCAGAAGATTTCTTTAGAAAGACAGTTGAAGATGCATTTTTTAAAAAAGAGTACTGGCCAATCCTTAATAGCATATCCAACCTTAAAGATTACTCTTGGACAGAAGATTTTCTTAAAAAGGCATTTGAAGGCGCACTTTCTAAAGGAGAGTACTGGCGAATCCTTGATAACATATCTAAGTTTAAAGATTACTCTTGGGCAGAAGATTTTCTTAAAAAGGCATTTGAAGGCGCACTTTCTGAAGAAAAACATTGGCTAATCCTTGATAACATATCTAAGTTTAAAGATTACTCTTGGATAGAGGATATACTTAAGGAGGTAGCGAAAGAAGACCCTAGGTCTACAATAAAATATTTTTATAAAATCAAAGATGTTTTGGAAAAGACGGATGATCCCATAATAAAATGTATAATGAAGATAGGTAATAGTAGTTATTCTAATTTAGAGAAGAGGAGAATAGCTATACTGTTACATAAAATCGTACGTGAAGGTATGTCTTTGAAAGAAGCAAAGCATATCAGTGAAGATAATAAAAGACTTTTTGTTAATTTGGTAGATATCGTAAGGCATCCTAACCATCTAGGTAAGATTTCTGTGGAGCAAGTTTTAAAAAATCTTTCCTTGCGCAAGATACATATTATCAACGTCTTGCATGATGAACCAGACGCTGTACGCTTTAAATCAGTTGAAAATGCCTCTATAGAGGAACTATATATCTTAATGGTATATGGAGAAGAAGAGATTTATACTTCTTCTTTTAAAGGTCTATTCAATAGATTACTTAAGGGTATGGCTAAAAAGAGGCTTTCAGGCGATAAGTTATTTGAGAGAGTAGGTTATAATAAATTCCGCACTTTTATTAGACTAACCGCCGACTATCAACGGCTAAAGGATTTTCTCAACACTATGGATAAAGCCTCCTCGCAAAACCTATTACAACGATTTGTAAAAGATATCGACCAGGAAAAAGACAAGCTTGGGCAAGCTGTAGTAGTTGTTGACGCCTTTAGTATGTTAAAAGATGTTGAGATCCTTGGGATTCTACAGAAAACAATCAAGGCAGAATACGAACGCGTAAAAAGTCTAGATGACACTGAGAGTAGAATAATCTACGGTCTTTTGGCTAATATGCTTGGTAAAGGGGTCGTTATAAACGAAACCTGGATTAAAGAGATATCTAAAGAATACAATCTGCCTGATCTAACTAGAATTCCATTGACTGAATTATTTACCAGCGGAGTTAATATCCAACAGCATTTCTTCTATGATGACAAAGACGGTCGAGCATCTTTCGAGAACTTTTTAAGACAGTATCGAAATGACTCTAATTGGAAGATCAAAGAAAACAAAACGGATGGTTATATACATATTACTTCTGTTAATGGAAGAGTAGAAATATACGCCAATATCCCTTCATTTGAAAAAAACGGTCAAGAAAAAATTAAGCAAATATTTAAAAAGAGAGAAACTACTCCTACTGTCTACGTCCATCGGGGCCATAGCTATCATCTTTCCAAAACAATAGAACAGATCTCCTCTAATGTAGAATCTGATAAAAGATCTAAAGTAGGAATAGTATTTTTAGGTTCCTGCGGAGGATATAGGGAGATCTGTGGTATTTTAAAAAAATTTCCTACAACACATATCTTTTCTACTAAAGGCGCTGGTACGATGCTAATAAATGATTACTTGCTTAAAACGTTAAATGAACTAATTCGTGAAGAAAAAGGGATTGATTGGCGAGATTTTTGGTTTAAAGTAGAAAAGAAAGTTGGTGGTAATGAACATTTTTCTGGCTATATAGCACCTCATAAGAATCTCGGAGTGCTATTTATTCGGATATATAATCAGATATATGAGAGATATAAAAAAAGTACTTCTTCATCAATAAGGCAAATAATAGAATCAAATACAACCCTTGCCTCTTTCAGAACGCCGTTCGCTGATCTGTTTGATTTGAACGAAGGAGGTAATCCTATTTCTTCGGTAGTAAAAGATCCTGGCGGTATCGACCTCTCGGAAATTGAACTTATCCTAAAAGATGAAACCTTTGTCTTTTCACTCAACCCTGTAGATTTAAAGATACTCTTGGCAGCTAAGGCTTTAAAGGAAGAATGGAATAGCTTAGCATTACTAAGGGTTCATGAAGCAATACTCTTATTACAAGATGAGCCTATAAAAGACTTCCAGAATGAAGGATTATTAGTTGAGGTTCTTCGGCAACTTAGAATAAAGCAGATTTTAGATCCCAAAGGTTTAGAATTCCTTCAGTTCCTTCAATTAAAGTAACCTCTTTTTTCTAAGAACCTTACCTTGTAATTTTCCTCCAATTTCTCATCATTTTAGATACTAAAATTGCACTCGACTACAAATAAAATCGTGTTAAAATTATAGTAGAAGAGGTGAAGGTTACTTGATTACCTTAATTTAGATCTTAAAATGTTAAGCCGAAATTTAATCGCACTATCAATATTTTTTGTTTTTCTCGTCGTTTATTTGAAATATTACGAGAAGAGAGGAATCTATTTTCCTACTAAGAATATCGAATTTACACCTTCAGATATCGGTTTAGAATATGAGGATATTTATTTTGTGACTGAAGACAAGATTAAGTTGAATGGGTGGTTTGTTAAGGCAAAGAATCCAAAAGCGACTTTCCTTTATTGTCATGGAAATGCCGGCAATATTAGTCACAGGTTAGAAATTATCCAGATTTTTAATCAGCTCAATCTAAATGTATTCATCTTTGATTATCGGGGTTATGGAAGATCAGAGGGTTCTCCTTCAGAATCTGGTCTATATAAGGATTGCGAGGCAGCTTATGATTATCTTCTTATGAGAAAAGATGTTAAAAAGGATAAAATCATAGCATTTGGAAAATCCATAGGAGCAAATGTGGTGGTGAATTTGGCTTCCAAAAGAGGTGTTTGTGGATTGATTACTTATGGTGGATTTAGCTGTGCCTATGATATGGGAAAGAGGATCTTTCCATTTTTACCTCTCTTTAAATGGATAGTCACAGTCAAATATGATGCAGAGAGCTTAATAAGAAATATCAGTATTCCTAAGCTTATCATTCATAGCGTAGATGATGAGATTGTTCCCTTCAAATTAGGTAAGAAATTATTTGAAGCGGCAGCTGAACCAAAAGAGTTTTATCCTATGCGCGGAGGACATAATGAGGCGATTCTGTTGGCAAAAGAAGAATTTAGTTTAAGGATCTCTTCTTTCCTTGAGAAGTATCTTAAAGAATGATGAGAATCAATAATTATGATTTTGGTAGAATAGTCATACATAAGAAAGAATATAACCGTGATTTAATAGTATTTGCAGATAAAGTGATACCGAATTGGCAGAGAAAAGAAGGCCATAGCTTAAATGTTGAGGATTTAAAAGATGTCTTAGAATTTAATCCAGAGGTAATTGTGGTGGGAACTGGTTTTTATGGGGTAATGGAGGTTCCCAAAAAGACAAAAGATTTTGTTGAGAAAAGAGGAATAAAACTTATAGTTCAGAAGACATCTCAAGCTTATAAGACTTTTAATGAATTGACTGAATCAGGAGAAAAGATTGTAGGTTGCTTTCATCTCACATGTTAGAAAGATTTTATTTAAAAGAAAGGTTATTTAAGATCGCAGGCTTAAAGTATTCTAAAGATAGAGAAAGAGTCCTTTTGATCTTTCCTGGTTATTTTCAAAGTAAAGATACAAAAATAATGAGAAGGTTGGGAGACCATCTCTTTAGATTCTTTGATATTATCTGTGTTGATATGCCCGGACATGGCAAATCTTGGGGGTTCTTCACCTTTGGATCTTATCAAGAAGAAAAAGCCTTTAATTTTGTTATTGACTATGCAAAGAGAATCTATTCTAAGATTGGAGTTTTAGCTTTTTCATTGGGTGCGATGGTAGCTGTAAATTGTGCAAGGGGTGATTTGGATTCTCTGGTTTTGGTGAGTTGTCCTTATGATTTTTCTAAGATTGAATTTAAGTTTTTATCTCCAAGAGCAATTCTATTAGGATTAAAATCACTCGATTTAAATGCAGGGGTTTTACCTGGATATCCTTTTTTTCCAAAAAAAAGACCGATTGAAGAGATTTCAAAGATAAAAACCCCTACTCTCTTTCTCCACGGAGATAAAGACCCAATTATTTCTCATAAACATACAATTAAACTTGCTGAGAATTTTTCTGGAGAAAAGAAGGTTTATATATTTAGAGATGGAAACCATGCTGAAGACTTATTCCGTACTTATCCTCAAAGTTTCTTAAAAGAAGTGATAAGTTGGTCAGAAAGATTCTTATGAGGAATAACAAACAAAGAATAAGAGAAGGCATCTGGAAGTTATTAGAAGAGAAGGACTTAGTAGATTTTCCTCGGCCTTGTTTTGGTAGAATCCCAAATTTCAGAGGTTCTAGGAGTGCTTCAGAAAAGATTAGAGAAATCCCAGAATTTAAGTCCTCTCAGTGTGTATTCTCTGCACCAGATTTTGTTCTAAAGAGGATAAGAGAGATAGTCTTAGAGGAGAACAAGCTCTTAGCAGTAGCCTTACCACATATAAAAGATTTCTTACAGATAGATGAAAGAGAGAAGATCTCAGAGGCTACAAGTATCAAAGGATTTAGAAAATTCGGTAAACCCCTGAAGGCCAAGATAGATTTATTTATTCAGGGAAGTGTAGCTGTAGATAGATCTGGAAACAGAGTCGGGAAGGGTAAAGGTTATGGAGATAGAGAATTCGATATTTTACTTGAGAAGAATCTCTTAGAACCAGATACAAAGGTAGTTACTTTAGTAAGCGATCTTCAGATAGTAGATGATTTCTCTAAGTTAGTTTCACCTATGGATAAAAAAGTAGACTATATCATTACACCTACAAAGATAATTAAAATTTGATTAAAGATATAATTCATTGACTAACAGGAGGGGTGAAGTGACAAAAGAGTTGATAGTTGTAGGTGATAAGGTATTGATTGCCCCAGATGAGGGTGAAGACCGTACCGAGCACGGACTTTACCTTCCTCAGGGAGTAAGAGAAAAAGAGAAGGTTCAGAGTGGAGTCATTGTAAAGGTAGGTCCTGGTTATCCGGTCCCTGATGCCAGCATCTTAGACTCTGAACCCTGGACAACGCCGAAGAGAAAAGAGAGATACTTTCCTCTACAGGCAAGAGAGGGAGATTACTGTCTATTTTTAAAAGAACAAGGCGTTGAAATCGAATTTGAGAAAAAGAAGTACTATGTCGTTCCACATTCAGCTATTCTAGTCTTAACAAGAAAGACTGAGGGGATGATCGAGGGGAATTATAAATCATTTGACACCAAAATATGAATAAATCATAATGGTGTAAATAGAGGATAAGAGCTCTTGAATCCTTAATTAATGTGCGAATCAATTGCCTGTAAATACCTCCAAAGATTGTGTTGGAAAGACTATTATCTTCTTTAGCATAGGGTGTAATAAATATAAACTCTAAGGCATCCAAAAAGTGAAGTTGAGCTGTCCGAAAGTAACTCAAAAGGAGATAAAGATAGAAAAGGTGCTTAAATTAATTTTGGGTTTGGTGTTTCTATTGGGTCAGCTAAATGGTTTTGGTTATACTGCAGAGATGAATTTAGCGAGAAGTAAGACTGTAAGTGATGAGTCAGCTATTATTTCTGAGACTGTTTTAAGAGATATAACAAAAGAAGATTTTGAGAAAGGAATAGAAGAGAATATTTCTATTGAGTCTAAAAATGGATCTGAAGAAGAGATAAAAGCGGAGATTATTTTAAGTGATGGAACAACCTGGGCTCAGGCCACTAAAACCGCTCTTTGGTCAAAAAGATCCGGCCACACCTCTTTAGTCTATGATAACAAAATGTGGGTGATAGGAGGAGATTATAAAAACGACGTTTGGTATTCAACCGATGGTATTAACTGGACTCAAGCTACTGCTAATGCTCCTTGGTCAAAAAGATTTGGTCATACTTCTTTAATCTATGACAACAAAATGTGGGTGATAGGAGGAGATTATAAAAACGACGTCTGGTATTCAACTGATGGTATTAACTGGACTCGGGTTACTAAGACTGCTCCTTGGTCAAGAAGATTCGGCTACACTTCTTTAGTCTATGACAACAAAATGTGGGTGATAGGAGGGTGGGATGGAACAACACATAGAAACGATGTCTGGTACTCAACTGATGGTATTAACTGGACTCAGGCTACTGAAACTGCTGCTTGGCTAGGAAGAGAAGGCCACACTTCTTTAGTCTATGATAACAAAATGTGGGTGATAGGAGGATGTGGTTATGGGAGAGGTGAATATGGAATCCATAGAATATATGAGAACGATGTTTGGTACTCAACTGATGGTATTAACTGGACTCAAGCTACAGCTAATGCTCCTTGGTCAGGAAGGTGGGACCACACCTCTTTAGTCTATGACAACAAAATCTGGGTGATAGGAGGGGGGATAATAAGAGAACTGAGCACATATAATAGAAACGATGCCTGGTATTCAACCGATGGTACTAACTGGATTCAGGCTACTGAAGCCGCTGATTGGCCAAAAAGATCCAACCACACCTCTTTAGTCTATGACAACAAAATGTGGGTGATAGGAGGGTGGGATGAAATAACATTTAGAAACGATGTCTGGTATTCAACCGATGGTATTAACTGGACACAGGCTACGGTTAATGCTGATTGGCCAAAAAGATCCAACCACACCTCTTTAGTCTATGACGATAAGATGTGGGTGATAGGAGGAGGACATGGAAACGGTGTCTGGTACTCAACCGATGGTATTAACTGGACTCAAGCTACTAAAACCGCTCCTTGAAAAAAAGATTCAGCCACACTTCTTTAACCCATACCAACAAAGTCTGGGTGATAGGAGGAGAGACGAAGGCAGGTATATGTAGAAATGATGTCTGGTATTCCACAATTTTTTATACCCCTTCTTCTCTTTTTCAATCTTCAATCAAAGATCTTAGTTTTGTCTTCCCAGGAGAAGACTCTAGGAATTAAAAATACAACTACGACTACCTCAAAGGTTTTACTTTTGTGAGGAAAAGTATTGAAATGTCTAAGAATAAATAGAACCAAAAGTATCTTGCTTGAAACCCCTGAGACAGTTACAAAAGATGAGTTCTGTTATTTCTGAAATTTTAGTATTCTCTAATTTAGTGCCAAATGGTTTAAATCACTTAATTGAAAATATATGAGGGCAGTTATCCAGAGAGTAAAAGAAGCAAAAGTCTTTGAAGGAGAAAGGTTGATCTCTGAAATAAAGAGTGGTTTACTCGTTCTGGTAGGAATTGCAAAAGGTGATAGAGAAGAAGATATAGATTTCTTAGCAAAGAAGATAAAGGAGATCCGTATATTTTCCGATGAGAATAAAAAGATGAATCTCTCTTTAGAAGATGTGAAAGGTGAGGTACTTTTGGTTTCTCAATTTACACTTTTAGGCGATGCTAAGAAGGGAAGGAGGCCTGATTTTACAACTGCAGAATCTTCAGAGAAAGCAAGACAGATGTATACTTATCTAATAGAGAGACTGAGAGAGATGGGTGTTTCTGTAAAATCAGCAAATTTTGGCGCGATGATGGAAGTCCATCTAATCAACGATGGGCCAGTCACTATAATCTTAGATTCAAGATGAAAGCCCTCCTTATAAATCCTTGGATAACCGATTTCTCAGCCTATGATCTCTGGTCAAAGCCTTTGGGAATTTTGAATATCGGCTATCATCTTGAAAGATTAGGATTTGAAGTAGAATTGATAGACTGCTTAGATAGATTTCATCCGGAATTGAAGAAATTTTTAGATGGTAGATTCTCTAAAACGACTATCTATGGTGATGGACATTATTTTTCAGAAGAGATTAAGAAGCCAGAAATTTTTAAAGATGTTCGGCGGAAATTCAAAAGATATGGTATACCCATAGAATTATTTAAAAAGTTGATCAGTAGTATTCGGCCTCCGGATATAATTTTGGTAACTTCAGCAATGACATATTGGTATATTGGGGTATTTGAAGCGATAGAATTACTGAAAGAAAAATTTAGGCAGACTCCCATTATCTTAGGAGGAATATACGCAACTTTATGTCATGAACATGCCCTGAAATTTAGTGGTGCAGATTTTGTCTATAGAGGGAACGACATCTTAGAGATAATCGATCTTATTGGAAGTACCATAAACAAAAGTTTAGATACATCTAAACTTAGTTTTAAGAGAAGAATAAATTATTTCTATTCCGCATACAATGGGCTTCGTTACATAACTTTGCGCACCTCAGGAGGGTGTCCTTTTAGATGTAGTTGGTGTGGTTGGTATCTTTTAGAGAGTGAGATGTGGCAACAAAATCCCGAAGAGGTCGTTTGGGACATTGAATATTTTTATAGGAAACAAAAAATAAAGAATTTCTCTTTTTATGATGATTGTCTTTTGTATAATTCTAAAACTCATATTGTAAAAATTTTAGAGATGCTTATAGAAAAAGATGTTAAATGTTTCTTTCATACACCCAATGGCTTAAACACAAAATTCATTACCAGAGAAATAGCCGTTCTTTTGAAGAAGACAGGGTTTATTCAGCCAAGATTAAGTTTTGATACATTCAAGAAGACAAAGGAAGAAGAATTTATAAGAACTTTGGGCTATTTAAAAGACGCGGGTTTTAATTCCAAAGAAATTTCAGTTTATCTCTTAATAGGACTACCTTCACAATCGATTGGAGAACTGAAGGATTGTATTGAATTTCTCTCTAAATTTAAAGTAAGGGTTTATTTAGAAGAGTATTCACCGATTCTGCAGACTCCAGATTTTGAAAAGTCAGGCTTATCTTTAGATTCAGATCCTCTCCTACACAATAATAGTATCTTTCCTTTGCATAGGACTGACTACGATAAGTTTCAAAGACTCAAAGATATAGCCCACAACTACAATAGGAATTTGTAGAATTTTCTAAATTTATTTTAAGATAGAGCGCTCTGTAGGTAAGTTTTTCTGAAAGTCTTAAAAATCATTCCATCATTCTTAAGAACGATGGAATGAGAAATTGAGGTTGTAGATCAAAGATGAAGACAGGGATTACTCAGCTACCTTTACATTCGGGTAAAACACCTAAATGGTTGTTTGAGAAGATGAAGGTTTTAGCAAGAGAGATTACATTTATCATCGTAAGAGAGTATGGGACTGAAGATTTTTTGAAGAGAATTTCTGATCCCTATTGGTTTCAAGCATTCGGTTGTGTTTTGGGTTTTGATTGGCATTCATCGGGAATAACTACAACGGTCTGCGGTGCTTTAAAGGAAGGATTAAAGAATATCTC
>DDKR01000125.1 GCA_002340085.1 Candidatus Omnitrophica bacterium UBA2593 | reverse complement strand
TCGGTCGGATATCCTTAATCGGCTTAAAAGATGGCTTACAATAACAATATCAAAAGTATCATCAGGATAGGGAAGTTGATCAAGGCTACCTTCTTTTAGGCTTAAATTTTCTGGAGGAGATCCTCTTAAGCTTACTTCTCTTTCTTCTTCCTCTTTTAATTCGATCAAACGATTGATCATTTTCCGATAAGAACCTTCAGTTATAGCAGATCTAATCTCCTCATCAGACAAATAATAAGATAACTCTCTAATTAATCCAAAGATCTCTCTGAGAATATAACCTTCGGGAATCTGCTCAACAAAACCAACTGCTAATCCTGCTCCTTGAAGAGCAGCATAGAAAGCATTCTCTCCTAACACTAATCCCAAATCTAAGATACTCTTTCCTCTAAGATCTCCAAAATTCCCAAAGTATTCTTGGGGCGAAATTTGTCTTCGTATAAAGGGCTCTAAAATCGATTTCCAACTTTTAATCTCTTTAACACCCATCTTTGGAACTTTGGACTCTTTGGTAGCCACCAGTATCTCTTCATGCTGAAAAAGCTTGATTCTCTCTATTCTCCGTCTATAATCTGTTCTCAATCCTTCTCTCCAAATCTTCTTTATTCTCTGGATCTGAGTTGGTTCTACCTCTGAAAGAATATAAAAGAACATCCTTAAAGCTTTATGGTCAAGAGATGAATGTAAGAAACTAGCTCTCAAAATTTCATCAGAAACTCTACTAATCATTGTAGTCAAGTTCTTAAACTCTCTTTCTATCCCTTCAGCAAGGGCTCTATTTCTATCTCTAAATTTCTTCACTATCAAATCATACCTTAATCTATCTGCTTCTAATTGGTTGATCAAGTAAGCTACCAATTGAGAGGTGCGAGGAAGACTTTTTTCTCCCAGAGCATTAATTAAAAATACTGCTTTATCTAAATGTTCGGGTAAACGTTCGGGAGATTCAGTAGCCATCCGTATAAGGATACGCATCCTCTTAACTATATCTAACTCATCTATAAATAGAGCATCTTCTTTTAAAAGTAATTTACTTTCCAGCAGATACTTAGAAATCAAAGCTATAAGGTGATCGTATTTCTCCTCTACTTTTATAGAATATCCTCCAGGTAAACCATCTATGGCTTTTGCTGTATCTATAGGATTAATCTGAACCATCCTCTCAAGAAATCGGCGATAGTGAAACTCTGCTCCTAAGATGATCACTCGTACCCATATATGGACAGGTATATAAGAAAAGATATCTAAGAATCTCTCTGCAATCCATACCGGTAAAAAGTCAAATGATTTATTTTTTCTCCTCGTAACAAAAGAATTGATTATCTCTACCAATAGAAGCACTCCATCGTCAGGAGCGTATCTATAAATCCTTTTGGCTAAGATATTGAACCTCCCACCCTTTTTTAAAAACCTTCTTCCTTTTTTTGAAATCCCTGCGATCTGCTCAGCTAAAGATGCTGCCTTTTTAGGCTGAAAATCAACAATTATAAATCTTAGAAATTTCTTTAAGGTGCCGAGTTCCTTAGAAAACTCACCCTCAGATATACCATACTTCTTACATAAATTAGTTAAAATGGTTTGACAAGCCTTCTCTTTGTCAGTGGTCTCTACCGGTGAGGTAGCCCTTTGACTCCCACCATTTGCCGCTATCACCATACAGATGACAATAGGCAGGTTAGACATCGAACCAGCCCCGGCTGCTCCAAAGAAATTACCCACCAACCCCAAAAAGACAAGGCAAATAGAGTCCAAACCAGAGCAAAGACTCAATACAACTCCTTCTGCCATACAGATGAGAGGAGATCGTAAGTCAGAAAAATCAGCCTCGGCCGATCCAGGCTCCCCACCAGCCACGGAGAGGCAAAACCCGGAGCTCAAGCCGAGGCCAAAAATCACAAGTCCTATAGGCATGAAGACATTAAGTAAATCATATTTACAAAAAGCTAAAACAAGATAAGGCAAGGCCAAAGTAAGTCCTCCTAATCCTACAGATAGTAAAATTACTGCAAAAAATTTCCTTCCGTCACCTGCAGAGAGAGCAACTGAAATGTTCTGTAGCAACCAGAAAAATTCAGCCAACAAACCAAAAAAGGTAAAACCAATTTCAGCAAAAGATGAAGTCCCGCTCTCCTTCTTGTCTGACTGATGATCTCCTATGATAACTTCTCTCTGGTCAACCACGGAAGAAGAACTACTCTCATCTCTTTCTCGCTGTAATCCAGCCCGAACTAAAAGCCCTTCTACCTCTCTTCCTATTTCCTTCTGTTCGATTACTAACTGAACAGGTAGCCCATCAAAACTATATAACCTCTTGCGGTAAGGATCTAACTTCTCATAAGAAGATCTAATGATTTCTCTAATTTTTATTTCTTCTTCTGTAAGAGATCTCACCCTACCTACTTTTTTATCGATAAGTTCAACTACATACCTATAAGCTCTTTTCAGAAATCTGTATACAGCACAACCAGTAAGTTCTAGGGGCATAATCTGATCAAACCAAAATCTAAGTAGATATAACCTCGCCTTACTGTATTCCTTAATTGGTAATTCCTCTTCTTTATAAAAACTCCAGATGTATCCTCCTTTCGTAAAAGAAATTGCTACCTCTTCCCATTTAGAGACAAAATTGCTTTCGGAGGTAACTTTAGTATTATTACCTACAAAAACTTCTCTTAACCCAATTTCTGTATCTAACTGGGCTCCTTCTCCAATGATTGTATCTATAATTTTAGAATTTTCCCCTATCTGAACATTTTCTAAAATTACAGAGTTCTCTATCGTTGTGTTTTTGCCTATCTTTACTTCATCGGCTAAAACAGAATCTTTAATCTTTACTCCTTCTTCTATTTGAGAGAAAGAACCTATCCAAGTATCACCTTCTATAACCACAGAAGAATCTATCTGAGAATAAAAAGAGATCTTATCGTCATCTGCCTGAGATGGAAAAGGAGAAATCAACGAAACAACAAATAAAGGTAAAAATATACCTATCAAAGAAGAACTCTCATTTAAAAAGATGATCTCTCCAAGTTCTACCAGTATCATTCCTAAAATTAAAGTTATAGCAACAAATTTTTGCCTCTCCCAACTACAGAAAGTAGATAAAAAATTTCCCAGCTTGCTCTGCAGCGACTGGATAAGGCCAAAATTCCTTTCCATTGGTGAATTTGGGTTGTGGGTAATAATGATCGATTGACTCCTCCTCATGAAGTACAATGGTACAGTGAAAACAGCCCCTACCGAAGAGTCTAAAAAGATCCGAAGTAACCGCCGAATCT
>DDKR01000074.1 GCA_002340085.1 Candidatus Omnitrophica bacterium UBA2593 | reverse complement strand
TGCGTCCTCTTCCTCGCAAAAACTAAATCCGTTTTCCTTTTTTATTGCGTGCGTCGTCCAGCCGCCGTTTGAAAGAATTTTTAGTAGATAAGAATACCAACAAATTAACTTCTAAGATGGCCAATATATTTTTATTAATGGAACTAGCGTTTTAGTTTCATTATCAAAATTATCATAATGTTGCGTAATAAGACTTACCAATAGATCTAAATTAATTAACGTAATTGGAATCGAGGAACGATCTGCTTCATATTTAGCTTCTTTAGTAAATCCACCTGTGGAAACATACAACCCTTTATTACTTTGGCGTAATCCGGCTATAAAACTCCTTATCTCTGTTGCACCAATTTGTCCAGATTTATGCTTTACTTCAACAATAATTCTTGGTTCTTCTAGTCCTAAACCATCAGGAGAAGCCTGTATATCTCGCCCTCTATCGGCTCCTTTAAGCGATATTGTTGTTTTATACCCCATTCCTCTTAAAATTCCTGCGGTTAATTCTTGCATTTCTTCCCAATTTAGTTCCAAAATCTTATCTTTTATAAACTCGATTGCCTTAGCAATCATATCCTCTTTAATAGTGTCTAATTCTACTGCCTTGCTAGCAGTATCTTCGGTGTAATCTCCTTTTTTATCTTTTAAAAGCTTAAAAATCTCTTCTTCGGCATCTTCGCTTAATTCAAAAACTGTAGAAATCGCCCCTAATGTATTCTTGGTCGATGTTGAAAGTTTATCCCGAGGAACTTCTCCTAACCATTTAACTTTTCGTATATGAAAATAGTCAGCTAATTCAGTATTATATTCATAGTCACCGATAATCTCTCCTACGAGATAGATTCTTTTTTCTGGATTATACGTTATAACGCCATCCTCTTTCTTAAAATTGAACCTAAATCTACTTACTTGCCCAGCAGAAATATTGAGTTGCGCAAATTTATACTCAGGATATTTCTCCTTCATAATTTGTTTTATTTCTTCGGACTTATTAATGCCTGCGAGATCGCCTACTTCATTCCAGCCGATAGCAGCTATATTTTCTTTTTTGAATTTATCAAATAAAAAGGCACCCTCGCCAGCCCTTACCATCCACATACTTTTAGTTTTTGACATTGCGGACTCCTTTCTTCATACTTTCTCAAACACAAATAAATGCTCATGCATTATGAGCAGAAAATTATAATCTTTTGATTTCTGGCTCCAATAAGGTGTAGTTGTACAATTCCACTGGTGTTTAACAATATCTTCTTTAAGTTTAAAACCGACATCCAAAAAACTCTGCATAATCCGAAAAGCAATTGGCGTAAAATACGTTTTTCTCCGTGTATCTCCGATAAGTATCCCACAATATTTTTTAGGTTTTAAGGCTCGATAGCATTCTGTAGCCACTTTCCTCATCTCTTCACAAAATTTATCAATGTTATGAATGTTAGATAAATCCCCTTCGATTTTTCCATAGCTATATTTAATAATATCTGCGTATGGGGGATGAGTAGCAATTAAATCAATAGAATTATCTTTTACCTCTTTAAGATTCCGGGCATCTCCTAGTTTTACTATAATTTCAACCTTAGGAACATCTTCATCTACATTAAACTTAAGGTTGTTTTTTGTCATTTCTACCATTTTGGGATTTATGTCTAAACCGATTGCATCTCTTCCGGTAAGCTTGCACTCGATTAGAGTCGTGCCACAGCCACACATTTGGTCCAAAACTAAATCTTTTGGTTTGGAGTAACGCAAAATAAGATTACGGGGAATCTGAGGAGCCCAGTTGCCTCTAAAATTCGGTTGGTGAGTTGCCCATTTACCTCTCTCAGGGAATGACCATACGGTAGTGGTTTCTAATTCAAACTTTTCAGGCTGAAGCCTAATCATAACTTATTGGTTTAGCGTATTTATTGGGAGCGGGGTATTTTCTTCCTGCAGCAGCAAAAATAATCCTATCAATCTGTGTATCGCCAGCCGCTACCCATCTGATAAATCTCATTAAATATTCTCTCGGAGGGTCCATCTTACTCTTTTTAGGCGCGCCGGGGCCAAAGTTAAAATCCTGCTCAATCATTAAAAGCTGCGCTATGTAAAGATTTACTTCGGCTTCATCCAATTGCATGGAAAAATCTACTTTTCTTAGCTCCTCAATATAATCCTCTGGGTCATCGCCGTTAAAAACACCTTCTAGTGCTTTGAATAATTTCTTGCTACCCTCAAGATTGCTTTCTCTTTTTATATATAGGTCTATTAGTAACCTAATGTGGGTCGGATAAAATTCTTTTTCGCTCCCTCTAATTAAACCTACCGCATAGTCATTATCAGAAAATTTCCCTGTTTGCGTCACTGTAACCTTTGCATTTTTCTTGCTTGTATAAATCACTTGATGCTCCTCTTTGTTAAGTTTTCTTAATTTAGCTGCTAGCGGTGACATCTCCATAAGTTCCCCTTTTTAATTGTACTACAAAATAATAATAAGAGTTAGGGGGAATATCTCTTTTGCTGAGATGTCACGCTAACTCACTCTTAATAATTTAGAATGACTAGTTCCTTAATCGCGCCTCTACCTGAAGCCTTGCAATTGATTGCTCTTTTTGCGAGCACAACTTCAATTCTAAAATTCTTATAAAGCTTGCGAATAAAAGAAGTATCGGAATTACTTAGCATTACTTTACACCCAATTTTATCTAATTCTCTAAAAATCTTATTCAACTTCACCTGCTCTTTTTCTCCGAAAGGTTCTTTTGTATAACTGGTAAAACTTGATGTTTTATTTAAGGGCTGATATGGTGGGTCAAAATAGATAAAATCTTCTTTTTTAGCGAGTTTTAGGCATCTATCAAAATCGTCGTATAAAATCTCAACATTCTGTAAAGCTAAATTTACAGCGGTTAAATTTCTAGAATTGCAAATCAAAGGATTTTTGTAGCCGCCAAAAGGAACATTAAATTTGCCCTTGCTGTTCACCCGGTACAATCCATTAAAGCATGTCTTATTTAAATATATAGTCCTAGCAGCCATTTCAAATTTATCTTTGGATTCCTCAGCGCGGATTTTATAAAATGTCTCTTCTGTGTTAATAAATTTAGGAGTATTTAGAATCTTTATCACTTTTTCAACATCTTCCTTAATGACTAAATAACAATTGACGAGTTCCTCGTTAGAATCTATCAAATATATCTTCTTTCTGTCTTGCAGTCTTCCAGTGTTAAAAAGATAGAAAAATACAGCACCACCTCCTACAAAAGGCTCAAGAAAATTGTTAAATTCCTTCGGAAAGAATGCCTCATATTGTCTTAAAAGCTGACCTTTACCACCTGCCCACTTTAAAAAAGGCTCTGCGTGACTTGGAATCTGCAAAGCAGCGACTCCTTGCGCAGTAACAGCAATTGAACCCATCTCATTTGCTTCAAGCCAGGCATCAACTTTTTCAAGCCGAAAACGCCACTGGTTTTCGATTCTTGAAACTGGAATCTTTCCTTGTTGAGCAAGTTTATAAACTTTCTCCTTGCTCATCTGAAGATATTCTGCAACGTCTTTAATAGTTAGTAACTTATCCATTTTGTAATCTCTTATACAGAAAATACTAAAGAATACTATTATTTACTAATATTATACCCTTCCCTTAAAGTTAAGCAATATAATTCTTTGCTACTCAGCAGACACACGAGAACACGATGTAAAACGCCACAGTAATGGTTTATATATATCGCCGAATGTGGCTGCTGGATTCGTTTTAACCACTTCAAAGATAGCTCAAGATTCAGCTTCCTCGCCCGCAACTCCTGATTAAGTTGCAGGCGGGGGCGGACTCTGTCGAGTAAAAATCAAACACCTTTTAAAAATTTTTGGCCGCCGCAATATAAAAAGAACTTTTTTATATTTAGGATTTTTGCGAGGAAGAGGACGCA
>DDKR01000094.1 GCA_002340085.1 Candidatus Omnitrophica bacterium UBA2593 | reverse complement strand
AGAGAAATCTAACTCCCAATTTTTCTCAAATTCTTCTTTCTGTGTATCATTCAATATAGAATAGATAAGTCTTTTGGTATCTTCTCTCCTTACAACAGGAAAATCTGTCCTTACAAGTCTTCCATCGATACGTAATATCGGAGGCTCTCCCTCTGTAAGATGTAGGTCTGAGGCCTTCCTTTGAATTGTAAGCAGGAGTAGATCTCTCATCTCCATTTTTTCTCTCCTTTTTAGGAATAGATTTTATAGATAGAATAAATACAAGTCTTTAATTCTTGCGATAAGTAATTTAAAATCTATAGAGAATCTCTCTCTTTCTTAAAAAATCTCCTCAATCCACCCAAAAATTTCTTTGGAGGCTTTTCTTTCAGAATAGGCTTTTCAATCTTGGGTGCTTCTTCTTTTACTGTCCCCTTTTCTCCTTTTTCTTTCCTTGCTTTTTTGGGCTCCTTTACCTTTTTCTCAGTCAATTCTAAAATAACCATCTGGGCATTATCTCCACGCCTGCGATTTAGATTCAATATCCTTGTGTAACCACCTGTGCGGTTAGAGAACAAAGGAGAGATCTCTAAGAATAATCTCTTTACTAACCTGTGGTCTTGTAATTGACTAAAAACAGATCTTCTTGCTTCCAAAGTATTCTTTTTACCTAAGGTGATGAGATTCTCTACTAACTTAGAAGCTGCTTTTGCCTTTGTCTTTGTCGTCCTTATGCTTTGGTGAATAAGGACTGCCCTTGCTATATCCCTTATAGTCTGTTTCCTCCAACTTGTAAATCTATTTAAGTTGAATCTATGTCTTTGATGTCTCATCTTTAAACTTCCGTTCTCTTCAATTTCTTCATATCTATCTTCATACCTAAACCTAAACCCATACCCAAAAGTAAACCTTTAATTTCACTTAAAGATTTTTTACCAAAGTTTCTGACCTTCAAAAGCTCTTCTTCTGTCTTCTGCGCGAGGTCAGCTATGGTCTTGATATTCTCTTCTCTTAAGCAATTTGAGCTCCTTACTGATAACTCTAACTCTGAAAGGGGTAATCTCAACTTCTCATAAAGAGAAATCTCCTCAGGAGAAATCTCCTCTTCAACCTCTTCTAAAGGAAGTGGCTCACCATACTTTAAAAATATCTCTAAATGTTTAGATAAGATATTTGCTGCATAAACGATTGCATCCTTAGGAGTTATAGCACCATTAGTCCAAATCTCTAAGATCAATCTATCATAATCTGTCCTTTGACCAACCCGGGTATTCTCTACATGTACTGCACATTTTACAACCGGTGTAAATATAGAATCTACAGCAATCACCTCTAAAACAGAATCCTCCTTTTTATTTGCCTCTGCAGGAACATAGCCTCTTCCTCTTGAGACTTCCAATTCCATGCGAAACTTTATATCTTTCGTTAAAGTCAAAAGATGTAAATCCTTATTTATTACCTCTACTGTCTCATCAGTCTCCAAATCCTCAGCTTTAATCTCACCTTTTGTATCTCTCTTTACTGAGATCCATTTAGGAACTTTTGACTCTGAACACAAGACTATTTTCTTTATATTCAAGATAATCTCAGGTACATCTTCTAAGACCCCTTCAATTGCAGAAAACTCTTGCGAGACTCCATCGATCTTGACTTGAGTTACCGCTGCTCCTTCTATTGAGGACAAAAGTATACGGCGAAGACAATTCCCCAAAGTAACACCATAACCTCTTTCAAACGGCTCAGCTATAAACCTAGCATAGCCAGATGTATAGGTAGATTCATCACATTCTAAGCGCTTTGGCATTTGGAAATCTCTCCACTTAATACCCATCTTACCTCCTTAATCTTGTTATATAGAAACTTAAGATGTAAAATTAAAATACTTACTTGGAATATAATTCCACGATTAATTGCTCTTGGATGGAGAACTGTAGATCTTCTTTTTCCGGAAGTCTCAATACCTTTACCTTCAAACCCTCAGCCTCTAACCATGAAGGAATAACTCGTTCAGAGCTCTTTTGCAAATTCTGTTTAATTATTCCTAACTTTTCTCCTTTTCCTCTTATCTCAACTATGTCCTCCTTATCTACAAGGAACGAAGGAATATTCGTTCTCTTCTCATTCACATAGACAAAGTTATGTCTCACAATCTGTCTGGCTTGAGGTCGAGAAACAGCAAAACCACACCTATATATCACATTGTCTAATCTTCTTTCTAAGAGTTGTAAAAGTATCTTTCCAGTGACTCCCTTTGACTTAGAAGCTATCTCAAAATAACGCTTGAATTGCTTTTCCAATACTCCATAGATCCTCTTTGCTTTTTGTTTCTCTCTCAATTGTAAGCCATAATCTGAAAGCCTAGGTTGTTTGGCTCCGTGCTGACCTGGCCCATAATCTCTCTTTACCAAAGGACATTTTTGACCTACACACCTTTCACCTTTTAAGAAGAGTTTTTCTCCCTCTCTCCGACACAACCTACATACTGCACCTATATATCTTGCCATCTTATTAGTTTAAATATCAAATTGTAAAATTTTTATTTATACTCTCCTTCTCTTTTGAGGTCTACAACCATTGTGTGGAATAGATGTAATGTCCTTCACAGAAGTTACAGTTA
>DDKR01000151.1 GCA_002340085.1 Candidatus Omnitrophica bacterium UBA2593 | reverse complement strand
TTTATCTCGGCAATTTGGACATCTCATATCTAAAATACGTACCATTTGGCACCTCTCTTTATTTTAAATTAGAAATAAGACAGAATGTAATTCAATCTTGTCATAAGTGAATTTTAACTCTTTAGATCTTATCTTTGAGTAACTTATACTCAATACTGTCTACTAATGCCTGCCAGCTGGCTTCGATGATATTCTCTGAGACCCCTACAGTCGACCAGGATTCCTTTTCATCTTGGGATTGGATTAAGACCCTTACTTTGGCAGCTGTTCCCTCTTTCTCCTCAAGAACTCTGACTTTAAAATCAGAGAGATGCATTTCAGCTAACTGCGGATAGAATTCAGTCAGTGCCTTTCTTAGGGCATTATCTAAGGCATTTACTGGTCCTGAGCCTTCAGCTGCAGTGTATTGTTCTTTACCCTTCACCTTTAATCTAATCGTCGCCTCAGCAAATACCTTATCATCGGCTCTCTTCTCTACAATCACCCTAAATCCTTCCAATTCGAAAAATTTCTTAAATCTCCTCAATTCTTTCTGTAAGAGTAACTTAAAGGATCCTTCAGCTGCCTCAAATGAATAGCCTCTATGTTCTAAGTCTTTCAAAAGTTTAAATATCTTCTTTGCTTTTGGAGACTTTTTATCTAACTCTAACTCCATCTCTTTAGCGGTTAAAACCAAAGGGCTCTTACCTGCAAGTTCAGATATAAGGAAGCGTCTGCGGTTTCCTACCAATTCAGGATCTATATGCTCGTAGGTCTTTGGATTCTTTACCATTGCATCGATATGAACTCCTCCTTTATGTGCAAATGCGGATCTTCCTACAAAGGGTTGATTATCCTGATGTTTCATATTAGAAATTTCACTGATTAAATGAGAAATCTTCGTTAGTTCCTTTAATTTTTCAACCGACATACAATCAATATTCATCTTTAATTTTAGGATCGCAATTAAAGTACAAAGATCTGCATTCCCGCATCTTTCGCCATATCCATTAAAGGTTCCTTGAATATGGGTACATCCTGCATCAATTGCTACCAAACTATTCGCTACTGCTAAATTTAAATCATTATGGGTATGAATACCTAAAGAAATATTTATCTTTGGTTTAATCTCTCCAATAGCCTTTGAGATATCTTGAGGTAGAGTTCCTCCATTCGTATCGCAGAGGACAATTGTCTTTGCACCGGCCTCTTGAGAGACCAACAATGTCTTCAATGCATAATTAGAATTCTCTTTAAAACCATCGAAGAAATGCTCCGCATCAAAGATAACTTCTCTTCCTTTGGATTTCAGATAGGAAATACTCTCTTCGATCAACTTTAAATTTTCTTCCAAACTTACTTTCAAGACTTCTTTTACATGTAGCCCCCAAGATTTACCAAAGATTGTTACTATCTTTGTTTCTGCATCTAAAATTCCTTTAATATTTGGATCTAAGTAGACTTTCTTTTTAGGATGACAAGTTGCTCCGAAAGCAACTAATTCAGAATTCTTTAACTTTATCCTTTTCATCTTATTAAAGAATTCAGAATCCTTTGGATTTGCTCCTGGCCATCCACCTTCGATATAGTCAATTCCTAAGCTATCTAAAGCTTTGGTGATTCTGATCTTATCATTTACTGAATAAGAGATGCCTTCTGTCTGAGCACCATCTCTTAAAGTTGTATCGTACAATTCTATCTTCATCTTTCACCTTTTGATTAATGAGACTTTTAAGTCTGACTTATTTGTCTCATTTGGGAAGAAATTGCACTTACTAAATTCGGGCTTTAGCTAATCCAAACTTGGCATGAATCACCCTTACCGCTTCCTCTCCAAGTTTCTTTCTGATAACACAAGAGATACTTATCTCAGAAGTAGAGATCATTTCAATATTTATTCTTTTTTCTGCTAAAGCTTTGAACATCTTTGCCGCAATTCCTGGATGAGACCTCATACCCACACCAACAATTGAAACCCTGGCAACATCCTCATCAGAGATAACTTCACCTGCTTTGATCTCTCCAGCCGTATCCTTTACTATCTTAATTGTCTTAGATAGATCAGATTTCTTTATAGTAAAAGAAAGATCTGTCATTTTTGTCTTCGAGACATTTTGGACGATCATATCTACATTTATCCCTTCTTTAGATACTTTACCAAAAATCTTTGCCGCGATTCCTGGTTTGTCGGGAACATCTCTAATGGTAACTTTTGCTTCGTCTTTATTTAAGGTGATACCTGTAACAACGACCTCTTCTAATTTTTTTGTTTGGTTTGTAATCATCGTTCCCTCCTCCTCCGAAAAGGAAGACCTTACATATATAGGTACATTAAATTTCTTTGCTAATTCTATTGATCTGGCCTGCATGACCTGAGCACCTAAAGAAGCCATCTCCAACATTTCATCATAGGTTATAATTTTAAGTTTCCTTGCTTTGGGTTCAATTCTTGGATCAGTAGTATAAACTCCCTCTACATCTGTGTAGATCTCACATAATTTCGCACCTAAAGTATAAGAGAGAGCAACTGCAGTTAGGTCTGAGCCTCCCCTACCTAAAGTGGTAATATCCTTTTTCCTACTTATACCTTGAAAACCTGCAACGATAGCTATCTTTCCTCTCTTTAACTCTTCTCTGATTCTATCTGCATCGACTTTAAGGATCCTTGCCTTTGTATGGGTGCTATCAGTAATTATCCCAACTTGACCTCCGGTAAAAGATATTGCCTCATAATCTAAGTTATGGATAGCCATAGCTAATAAAGCACAGGATGCCTGTTCACCAGTAGAAATTAACATATCCATCTCCCTCTCTTTAGGCTTAGAGGTAATCTTATAGGCTAATTCTATGAACTTATCTGTGGTGTCTCCTAAGGCTGAGACGACTACGACTAAATCGAATCCCTTCTTTTTGTAAGAGATTACCCTCTCGGCTACTTTTCTTATTCTTTCTAAGTTAGCAACTGAACTTCCTCCGTATTTTTGGATGATTAATTCTTTATCTCTTTGCATTTTGAGCCCAATCTTTAAATTTTAATATAACTTCAATTAACATAAATAGAGCTAAACCTACCAAAACCCCACTGATACCTAAAAGTAGATAGTCCTTATTTTTAAAGTAAGATAAAGATTGATAGATTAATGCTGATACTGTAACAAAGAGCATAAAGACAGCAGGTATTAAAGTAAAAAGGGTCTTCTTTTTGTTCAGCAATAACCAACAAGTCACCACAAAAAGTGCTAAGGAAGCAGTCAGTTGATTTGCTGCACCAAACACAGGCCAAATTCTACTCCATCTCCCAGACAAAGCCAAAGCACCTCCTGAAATCACAATAATCAAAGTAGAAAGATAGCGGTTCTTGATCTTAAATAGTTCTTCAGTTATATATCTTGCGATCCTCGTTGCTGTATCTAAAGTTGTAAGGATAAAGGAGTTTAATATGGTTATAGCAATAAACGAGCCAAACCCTCTAAGGAGAGGTGCAGTGATTTCACCATAACCTCTTCCAAAGGTCGCAATCGGACCTGTTTGTTTAAATATAGATAAAAGATCTCCCTTTATACCCGCACTGATTGCCAAAATAGCTAAGATAGCAACTAAGCCTTCGATGAGCATTCCACCATAACCAATCCTCTTTGCATATCTTTCGGAGGAGAGTTGTTTAGAAGTAGTTCCTGAAGAGATAAGCGAGTGAAATCCTGATATTGCTCCACAAGCAACAGTTACACACAACATCGGCCAAAGGATACCTGCCTCTGTTCTCCAATGCGTGTAGAAAGAATAAGACAGTTTTGGATTTGAAATTAGAAGACCTATAAGGCCTGCTCCCGCCCCAAAGAACAACAAAAAACTTGAAAGATAATCTCGGGGTTGAAGTAAAATCTGCACCGGAGTAATTGAGGCTATGTAAGAATATAGAATTAAGATAAAAGACCAAATAATCAAGGAATCTTTTCCTAAACTTATAGGTATAAGATTTCCTAAGATAATTAAACAGGCCAATACTAATAACCCCAGAATGGTAGTAAGGAAGGAATTCGCCTTTAAATTATAAAGTAGGAATCCTACAAATAATGCCGTAGGTATCAATCCTAAAGAAGGCAAAACTATTCTAGGTTCCTTAACAAATGTATCTGCACAGAGATGTATAAAGACAGAGATTACCAATATTAGAGCTAACCAAATGAATAGAGAAAATATAATCTTTGCATTCTTTGATACTACTTTGGAGGAGATATTAGCTACAGAGTTTGCTTCCTCTCTAACTGAGACAATTAAAGAACTGAAGTCATGTGTACCACCTATAAAGATTGCCCCTAAAATAACCCATATCAAAGCAGGAAGCCATCCCCAATAGACTACTGCGATTACAGGACCTATGATTGGACCGGCTCCAGCAATTGATGAAAAATGGTGTCCAAATAGAACCAACCAATTCTTTGCGGGAACGAAATCCACACCATTATACTTTGAAACAGCAGGTGTGGGCCTTTGGGGGTTTATCTGCCAAAGCCCTTCTAACTTCTTAGCGTAGAATCTGTATGCTAAGAAAAAGAGGACACCTGCTATACAAACAACAACCAAAGAACTCATATCTTTCTATTTAAACAATATTTTCTGTCTAATAAAGTGAGACATCAATTCATAACCATTTTCAAGATAAAATGTTGCTCTTTTTGCCTCAGATTCATTGAATCCTTTAAAATCTTTTTTTTCTATGCCTTTTCCTGCAAGACAAAAGCAAACCTCATCATAAGTGTGTGTTCTTAGAGACAAAGGAGTTGCGTGATCGGGAATAACTAAGATTCTAAAATTCTTCTTTCTTTTGAAATTCTTTAAAATTGTACCTACCACAAATCTATCGAATCTTTCTATACAGGTAATCTTTGCCTGTAAGTCGCCCTCGTGTCCTGCTTCATCAGTAGCTTCAACGTGCAAGTAGACAAAATCTTTTTCTTTTAGACTCTCAATAGCAGCTTCTGCTTCTCCTAAATAATTCGTATCATAATAACCGGTTGCTCCTTTAACATTTATTACTTCTAAACCTAATATCTTACCTAAGCCCTTTATTAAATCTACAGCTGAAATAACGCTCCCCTTTAAGCCGAATCTATCCTTAAATTTAGGCATATTTGGGGTTTTTCCTTGTCCCCATAACCAGATCATGTTTGCGGGATTCTCCTTTAAATCTACCCTTACTTTATTTATCTCATGATCTTGAAGAATCTGTTTAGATCTATTCATTAAGTCTATCAAAATTTCAGCTGTTTCTCCTTCAGGTAAGTACTCTTTGATATCTTTTCCCGTTATATCATGAGGGGGTGTACATTTTATTTTAGAAAGTTCTTCACATAATGGAGATCTGATTACTAAAAGATTCCTATAACTTACTCCTGCATAGAATTTTAAATCTTCAGTAGCTAAATTCTCATTTAAAGTTTTAATAAGAATCTTTGTTTCTTCTGTAGAGATGTGCCCCGCACTATAATCGATCATTCTGCCTTCTGAGACTGTAACTAAGTTACATCTAAAAGCAAGTTCATCTTCTGATAGCTCAACTCCTAAATTTGCTGCCTCTAAGGGTCCTCTTCCTGTATAGTATTTCTCTGGATTGTAACCGAAGATAGATAGATTTGCCACATCTGAAGCAGGAAGCAAAGATTTGGGAATCGTTCTTGTCCTACCAATAATACCGTTCTGAGCAATAAAATCCATATTTGGGGTATCCGCTGCCTCTAAAGGGGTTTTGCCTCCTAATTCTTCTAAAGGGTAATCTGTAGCTCCGTCAGGAACAAGGATAATATATTTCATCATTTATCGTATCACTGAAGTCTTTCTAAGAATCTTCCTAATCAAATTTAGATTCAATTATTCTCACCAACTTCTTAGCCAATTCTCTCTTAGAACTAGCTGAGGCCAAAGTCTTCTCTCTGTCTAAGATGACTGCTCTGTAGAGTCCCTCATTAAAGGTATTTCCTACAGCTAAATCTGCGTTTGTGCGATTCAATAACTTACGTGTCTTTTTTATCAACCTCTCTTTGTCTGTATCAAATTCTAATTTAAAGATAACGAAAAAAATTTTAGGATCGTAGCTTTTTATAGAATCGGAAATCTTCTTTGTAGGTTCTAAGACTAAACTGAATCTTTTTAAACCAGATCTCAATTTCTTCTGATAAACCTTCTCTGGTTTATAATCAGATACAGCTGCACCGTGGATTATAATATCGAATCTTTTTGAACTTAATTTTTCCTTTAGTATTCCCTCTAACTCCTCGAAGAATTTAAAACGGATAACCTTAATTGAGCTATCAAAGTTATATTCTTGGACCGGACCTAATACTAAAGCTACATCTGCACCATATCTCTTTGCCTCTCTTGCTATATAGAAGCCAGTCTCACCTGTCGAGATATTAGAGATCACCCTTACTTTGTCTATTGGAACCCAGGTAGATCCTGCAGTGATAAGTATTCTTCTACCCTTTAATCTTTCGATCTTTGGTCTCCTCTAAAAACCGATTTCTTTCAAAACAGCTCTTAAATTCGCAGAGATTACCTTTGGTCTTTTAATTGATTTTATTACTCTATCTGGATCCTTTAGGCCATGGCCGGTTAAGATACAGACTATGTTTATCTGTTTTTTGGTCTGTCCAGCTGTCTCTTTAAAGCATCCTCTTTCTGCTAATTTCAATAAGCCAGCAACGGATGCAGCAGAAGCAGGTTCAACAAATATCCCTTCTTTCTCTGCTAATAATTTGTAGGCAGAAATTATCTCTCTATCTGAGACTATATCAATCAATCCACCAGATTCATCTTTTGCCTTCTCTGCACCTTTCCAAGAAGCAGGATTTCCAATTCTAATAGCTGTGGCAATCGTCTTTGGATTTTTGATAGGATGGCCCTTTACAATAGGAGCAGCTCCTTCCGCCTGAAATCCAAGCATCTTAGGAAGTCTCTTTATTTTACCTGTCACTCTGTATTCTTTGTATCCTTTCCAGTAAGCTGTAATATTTCCTGCATTACCTACTGGCATACATTGATAAGAAGGCACCTCACCTAAAGTATCACATATCTCAAAGGCAGCTGTCTTTTGACCCTCAATACGATAGGGATTTAAGGAATTTACTAAGGTTACAGGATATTTAGAAGTAATCTCTTTCACCAAAGACAAAGCATCATCAAAATTTCCCTTTACTGCTAATACCTTTGCTCCGTGAATTAAGCTTTGGGCAAGTTTTCCCAAAGCAATTGCACCTTCAGGAATCAAAATTACACATCTTATCTGTGCTCTTGCTGCATAGGCTGAAGCTGAGGCTGAAGTATTTCCTGTAGATGCACACATTACGATCTTAGAACCTTCTTCTTTTGCCTTTGATATAGCTACAGTCATACCCCTATCTTTGAAGGAACCCGTTGGATTTAAACCCTCATATTTTAGCCAAACCTTAAAATTTTTTCCTAAAATTTTACTTAAAAAAGAAGAAGAAATAAGAGGAGTATTCCCTTCTTTAAGTGTAATGATAGGTGTTTTTTCGGTAATAGGCAGATACTCTCTGTACCTTTCGATTACACCATTATAATTTTTGATTTTTTTATAAATTACTTTTTCGGAAAGCCCCACCTAAGTACCTCCAATTTCCTACAATAAGAATTATAATTAAGATGTTTACTAAACTACCGAGAATATTTTTGTAGCCTAAAATTAAATTTAAGACGCAAAAGATAACTCCTAAAATTCCTGCCCATCTCTTCAATCTCCTTAATCCCAAGCTAACTACTAAATAAAGAACAGAAGATAATAAAATAAGTATAGTAAGGACTAACCTATACTTTACAAGTATTTCTTCCGTTAATCCTTCAAATACTTTTGATTTTAAAAATTCATCTAAAATAGCAGGCGTAAAAATTGCTACTATCAGGAATATACCACAGAGAAGACCCAAAATAGATATGAGAACTAAGATAATACTGGCAACATTTAATCCCTTAGGGATCCTGATTAAGACTCTACAACCATCACAGAATATAGCACCTTTCTCTAACTCCTTACCACACTTTGAACAAAACATGATAGGGTTACTTGGGTTATAGCGTTATAGCGTTATAGCGTATAGCGTTTTTTAATTTCATAATATCTCTTCCATTCTTATAGCTACAGGTCTTTCTTTTACTACGGTTAGTCTTGATATCTTCTCCAAAGCCTTCTGCATGTTTTTTTCTTCTGTTTCATGGGTAATCATAACTACTGGAACCGCTTTTGCTTTCTTTCTCTCTTTTTGGGTTACTGAAGCAATGCTTATCTTGTAACTTCCCAAGATACCCGATATTTTAGCTAAGACTCCTGGTAAATCTAAGACCATAAAGCGGATGTAATAACGGGTCTTTATCTCAGTAATTTTTCTTAACTTCTTTATAGAGGAATCTGGAATTATATCTAAAGTAGGTCTAAATAAACCAGCTTTAATGTCTTTACTTAAGTCTACTAAATCACTGACGACTGCTGAAGCAGCAGGATTTTGGCCTGCTCCTTCGCCATAGAAGAGTAATTCTCCGGCTAAATCGGTTTTAATATAAACAGCATTAAAGATTCCTTTCACAGAAGCCAAAGGGTGACTATGAGAAATGAGCGTTGGATGAATTCTCAATTCTAACCCTAAGTCTGTCTTTTTTGCAATGGCCAGAAGTTTTATCGCCAGATTCAGTTCTTTAGCATACCTTATATCCAAAAGAGAGATATCAGAGATTCCCTCCACAAATATATCTCTTAGATTTATAGACTTTCCAAAAGCCAAATAAGCCAATATTGCTAACTTATGTGCGGAGTCTATGCCTTCAATATCTAAACTTGGATTTCTTTCTGTGTAGCCCCTTCTCTTTGTCTCTTCGAGTACCTTTGAAAAACTTTCTCCTACTTCAGACATCCTCGAAAGAATAAAATTAGATGTTCCATTGAGGATGCCGAAGATACTTAAGAAACGATTAGCAACTAAGCCTTCTCTTATTGCTTTAATTATGGGTACACCCGCACATACAGATGCCTCAAAGTATACGTTTTTAGAGCATCTCTTTGCTGTATCAAATATCTCCTCACCCTCACAAGCTAAAAGGGCTTTGTTAGCAGTAACTACATACTTTCGGTTCTTCAAGGATTCAATAATATACTCTTTTGCTGGATGAATTCCACCAATAAGTTCTATTACTATATCGATTGCTGGATCATCTATGATATCTTCAGGATTAGTAGTTAGAATAGATTCACCGACTTTAACCTTTCTTTTGGTAATTATATCTTTATCGCATATTCTTTTAAGAAATAACTCTGTTCCAATTTTTTGTTTTAGGCAATCTCTCTTTTCTTTAAGAATCTTTACTACGCCTGATCCAACTGTTCCAAAACCAATTAGACCCAAATTTACCCTTCTCATATCTTAATTTATTTCTTTTTTAGATGATAATCCACAGTTTGACTAATTATTCCTCTATGTTTCTCATCAATCGCTAAAAATTCTAATCTGGTATCATAGATCAACTCCTTTACAATTTCACGTGATTCGACTACTCTACCAATGAGTATAATTGGATTAGGATCAAGAGGTAATCTTATCTCTAAAGCAAGTTTTGTTTCAGGTGGAAATATTCTGTTTGTAGTAAGTAACATTCCTCCTAAACCGAAATTCTTTGTTTGCGAAATATCAACTGCATTGACTTCTTCTAAGACACGATAGGAAACGACGAAACGAACGGTTATACGAGGACATCTTCGTCTCTCTGGTCCTGTATAAGTCATCTTTCACCTCCTTAATTAGTTAATATGGTAAGGGATTAAATCTATACTGACACCACGCCAAGCAAAGCAATACTAATTCTACCATAAAAAACAGGTAAAAGAAATCAAAAATTGTGAATCGATTCGGGAATAGGAAGAAAGATTGTATCTTTGTAAAAGCAATATAGAGAGGTCGTATCTTTAGCAGAATAGAAACAGAATTTTATATGGGGTTAAATCTTTTAAGGTAGCGAAAATGAGGAAAATCTATCTTAAGAGTGGAATAGATCTATTCTTAAAAGTCAATCTGAGAAATAATCTCTTCTTATCTTACCTCCAAAGGTAGAGGTGGTTGAATGCCAAAGAACTTGTAGATTTCAAGAGTCTCAAGAGAGTGCTTATTTATCTCAAGGGTATCGATCCTAAGACCAATGATATTTTGAGAAAATATCTTTGAATCAAAAGCAAGTGGTGAAGAAACTGCATCTACCATATCCTTCGTTCTTCCCAAATCAATACCGCCTCTGGCGATGAGGTTGGATTTATAGTTTTCTTCAATCGCTGAGCTGGCTTCGTCTTTTCCAATTATCTTTTCTATTTTTTCTATCATCCCTTCCTTTTTTTGGGAAAGAGCCCCCTCGGAAAGAAACCCCCAGGTAACATAGCCCCCCTTTTCATCAAATGCATCTACTATTGCATCTACTGAAGCACGCTTCTTTATATCAGGAGCATCATTCACATAAACATCGCCTAATTCAGCCAATTGTTGAGCAAGTGTAGGATCATTTGAGTCTTCACCAGCATGAAAAAACAAGTTTTCGAGAAGAAATACTTTGACTTCTTTCTTCCTACAATCTTCTATTAATTTTTTTATCGTATTACTGGATAAAAAAGTGGTTCCAGACGGGCTAAAACGAAGACGTGCAGCTTCCCATATTTCCTCAGAAGAAAAGCTAACTCCTTTCTCCTTAAGATTTACTTTAGTAAAAAATAGCACATCCTTCTCTAATAGGTTGCGTAACACACATCCAACAGAATACATTGTCAGGTTTAAATCTACTTTTTCTCCTGGATTACCCCAATGACTCATAAGAATAACTGTACCTCCTTGATCTAATACATACTTTATCGTTGGTAAAGCTGCTCTTATCTTGCTGTCATCAGTAATTTTACCTTCTTCGTCTATCGGCACATCGAAATCTGTCCGAATTAACACGTTCTTCTCTTTAATAAGTCCAGATTCTCCTAAGTCTTTTAGGTTAAATCTAATCGCTGAGCTGGCGCGAGAAGGAACTTTTTTCAGAATCTCTTTTAATTTTAATATACCCTTTTGTGGTAGCACCCAGCCTACGTTCATCTGTAATCCCTCTATCCGATCACCAACAAATCCATATTCCTCTAATATATTATCAACATTTATGTCCTTCTCTGGTTTACCTGCTAATTTTACACGTGCTGGGTCTGAACTCGTTAGTACATTAACCCAAATGTCCTTTCTTTCTAGCGAAAAAATCTCTTTAAAAGCGAAAGGAGTGACTAAATGTAAAACTTGTCCTCTTGCAGACAGAGAACAACTTTTATTAAGGACAATAGATACCTCCATCTTATCTCCAAATAACATATTACAATCTACCCTGGCAATAACTTTTTTTTCTTTAAAATAAAAGCTTAAGGTAGGAAATAGCCCGCCATAGGTTTTTTTTGATACCCACACAGTTATCTCTTTATCCAATTCCCAAGCACCTCTAGTTATTTCTACTGTACCTAAAGGAATCTTCTTGTTAATCTCTCTTCCCTTCAAAATCTCTTCTATGTTTACCTTATCTTCAGGTAATTCCTTCCACTCATACTTAATCTTAATCGGTGAGGCAGCTAAATTTCCTTCAAGAGAAATTCCATTTAGTCCAACTTTAATACTTGAATTCGCAGAAGTCTTTTGAATAGCTGATGCTGCTCCTCCTCCATCTAAAGGTCTGTATTTAATATTCTCACCTGTCATCGCTGTAAAAGCTGCCCCTCCACCAAAATACTTTCTCTTTATTCTCTTTCTTGTCTTTGGTTCGGTTTCGGTCTTGATGTAGTTGTATAAACCATTTTTGAAGGCTTGGGTGTAGAGTAAGTAGATCTTCTCTTTTATATCTTTGTCTTCTAAGTCAATA
>DDKR01000038.1 GCA_002340085.1 Candidatus Omnitrophica bacterium UBA2593 | reverse complement strand
GCTCTAGGACCTCTCAAAGTCTTATGGGTTGTAGTAGTTACAAATTCTGCATAATCAACAGGTGAGGGGTGCAATTTTGCTGCAATTAAGCCTGCGATATGGGCTATATCTGCCAATAGATAACTTCCTACCTTATCGCATATCTCTCTGAATTTCTTAAAGTCGATTATTCTTGGATAAGCAGATGCGCCACAGATGATTAATTTTGGCCTACATCTCTTAGCAATCGATAAAATCTCATCATAATCTAAGGTCTCTGTATTTTTGTCTACTCCATAAGTAAAGACTTTAAAGAATTTACCGGAAAAATTTAAAGGGTGACCATGAGATAAATGACCTCCGCAACTCAAATCCATAGCTAAGATTTTATCTTTTGGCTTTAGTACCGAAAACATTACTGCCATATTTGCCTGGGTTCCTGAATGAGGTTGGACATTTATGTGTTCGGCTCTGAAGAGTTTTTTCGCTCTTTCAACAGCAATCTCTTCTGCCTTGTCTATAAACTTACATCCACCATACCATCTTCTCTTTGGATATCCCTCAGCGTATTTGTTAGTTAAGACTGAACCTTGAGCTAAAAGAACAGCTGGAGAAGTGAAATTCTCAGAAGCAATTAACTCCAAATTCTCATTCTCCCTTCTTATCTCATCTAATATCAATTTATAGATTTTTGGATCAGTAGCTTTTAAACTTTCAAACATTTTCTCTCGATCTTTTCTATTTGTTTAACTCTTCTTAGGTGCCTCTCGTTTCTCTTAAGGCTACCTAAGAATTCTGTCTTAAAGAAGGTGGTTGCTATCCTTTTAGCTAGCACTGGGCTAACAAAATCACTCCCCAAAACTAAAAGATTTGCGTCATTATGTTGTCGAGAAAATTTGGTTGCCTTTAGATTATAACATAATGCAGCCCTGACACCAATAACCTTATTTGCAACGATTGTAGAGCCAATACCTGTCTTACAAATTAAGATTCCTTTGCTCTGTTTTTCTTTAGCTACTCTTCTTGCCACCTCATAAGAGATCAAAGGATAATCAGAAGGTAATTCTGAGTATGCACCTAAATCAAAGACTTTAAATCCATTTTTCTTTAAAAAGTTTACCAAATCCTCTTTTAATTTAAATCCTTGATGATCAGAACCAATAAATATCTTCATATGAGTTGGGCTACCCTCTCGATCGCCTCTTTTACCATTAAAAATACTTTTTCATAGAATTCAAAAGGTCTTCCCATAGGATCAGGAATATCAAGCCCTCCTCCTTCTGCCTTAACAAATTCTCTTAACAAAAAGATACGATTTTTAGCCTTAGGAGCCCTTTCAGAGACAATCTCTTCATGGTGTCTTTCCATAACTAAGATGAGATCTGATTTCTTTAAGAAGGAATCTTCTAAACCCACAGCCTTATGTTCTGAAACATCGATTCCTTCGCATTTCAATAACTCTATAGTCTCTCTACTTGCACCTATACCTTTAGACCTAAGTGTACCGCAGGCTAAGATCTCAATGTCTTCTCTGTCTTTTAAGAGTCTTTCTAACAATGACTTTGCCATAACCGATCTACAGGAATTTCCAGTACAGACAAAGAGGATTGTCTTTAATTTAGCGACTCTATCAATCTCTTCTTTCTTTATTGCTTTTTCTCTTAAGATTCTATAATGCTTTGTCGTCAAATCTACAATTGTAGATTCACATTTTAATTCGGTCTCTCCTCCATCAACCGCTAAATCAACCAATCCATCTAAATCTTTTAGAGCTTCTTCTAAATTTGTAGGAAGAGATTCTCCTGAAATATTTGCTGAAGAAAGATAGAGGGGGTCTTTAACTTCAGACAAGACTTTTAAAGTGATATTATTCTTTGGCATACGAAATCCTACAGGTCTCTTAGAATCAACCGCTTCTAAAATCAAGGTCAAAGGTCCAGGCCAAAACTTCTCTATCAATTTATAGCCTAAAGGAGGGGTATTTTGGATCAGTTTTTCAGCAATTTCAAGATCAGAGATAGCCAAAGAGAAAGGTTTGTCCTTTGGTCTTCTTTTGACCTCATAAAGTCTATCTACTGCGCGCTCAATCATAGAATTTACACCCAACCCATAAACAGTCTCCATAGGAAGAATGACTAATTTACCGTTTTTCAAAAATTTAGCTATCTTTCTTATTTTTTCTTCTTTGGGATTTAAAGGATCAATTTTAATTATTTTCGTCTTCATACCACTTTTATAGTCACACAATTAAAATATTAGATTGATATTACTAAGTTTGATTTCTTTAGCTAAAGATTTTTTAAAAGAGACCAATTTTTTCTGAATCCTCTTATTACTTAAACCCAAAATCTCCAAAGCAAATATGGCTGCATTCCTTGCTCTGGATTTTCCAATCGCCATACAACCAACCGCTATACCCTTTGGCATCTGGGCAACAGATAACAAAGAATCCAAACTCTTCAAAGACTTCATCTCCCCAGGAACTCCAATTACCGGCAAACTTGTATGATCTGCAATTACTCCTGCTAAAGCAGTTGCCCCACCTGCAGTTGCAATGAAAATCTTTGTTCTTTTTCTTTCTGCTCTTTCTACATATCTTACTAACTCCTTAAGGAGTTCGATGTGCAGATAAGATCTTTAACTCAAAACTTATCCTAAATTCCTCTAATAAATCAACTGCTTCTTTGGCTGTC
>DDKR01000114.1 GCA_002340085.1 Candidatus Omnitrophica bacterium UBA2593 | reverse complement strand
TCTTCAGAGATTTCAATCTCGGGGCTATTAAGAAAAGTTATCTTCTCTTTATTTTTAACAAAGATACAAGGAGCGTGGGAGTGGCCTACAAATAGAATTTTTTTCTCTAAAAATTCAAAATTTTCTCTTGCTTTAGATAAACTTATCAGATAATCAAACCTATCTGGTTGGATCAATGTCCCATGAGCAACAACAAAATTGGACTCCTCATAGATCAATGTCAAAGTCGCCAAAAAATCCTTCTCTTCTTCTTTCAATATATTTTTTGTCCAGATTATTGCTTCTTTTGCTATGGGATTAAAGTAATCTAAGGAAAACTTATTTACTGCTGCCCAATCATGATTTCCGGCAACAATTATATTAGTCAGTTGTCTTGTTTTTCCTATACATTCAGAAGGTGATGCACCGTAACCAACAATATCTCCTATACATAAGTATCTGTCTATTCTTTCTTTCCCATAGGCAGATATTACTGCTTCGAAAGCCTCTAAATTTGAATGGATATCAGAAAAGATCCCATACCGCATTATTCATGTAGATAAACAGATTTCGCACACAGCTAAGCACAGATTATTTCATTGGTGAGAAATTAAGAATGAGACTTTTAAGTCTAATTCAAAGATTTTTAAAAAGATTTCGGTGATTTCATACAGAATAAAAACAACACAATAACCCTATAACGCTATAACGCAATTTGCATTTGATCTGCGGGAATCTGTGTCTTTCAAAATCTTATCCTGAAATCACCAAATTCATCGGTTGGTTGGTGCCAACTCAAATCTCTATCTCCGATATATCCTTTAAAATAAGAATCTATTCCTTCTAAAAATCTTTTTAAATTATCTTCTTCTCCTTCAGCTAAAATCTCAACTCTTCCATCTCTTAAGTTTTTGACCCACCCAGTTATTCCTAATTCTAAAGCTAAGTCTTCAGTGGTAAACCTAAAACCTACACCCTGAACTCTTCCTGAATAATAAACATGAATTCTTTCTTTCATATAGTGTGTGTGGAATTTATCATTTTTAATTCTAAATCTTCTTCTCTTTCCCAACTAAAGCATCACATAAAAATCTGCTCTGCCTCTGAAAAGCTACCTTAGGATTACGCGGTTCTTTCATCAGGCAAATTTCTTGAGTAAGTAAGCGGGCGATATGTAACTCATAGGTATCCTTTTTCTTAGCTTCTTTCTGATATAAAGGATGGTCGCGATTTATGTAAATGATTGTACCTTCAGTGATGCACTCAGGACCATCAGACCCAAAATGATCAATACAACAACTGATATCTTCTTGACCCAACTTTAATCTCTTAACCACAGCAGTAGGAATTAATCTTCTAACTTGAGGTTTCTCTTTCTTCTCTTCTTTTCTTTTGTCTCTATTTTTTCTTCTTCACTTTTAGAATCTTTGTAATCCGATAATTCATCTAAAACCGGCTTGATTCTATTTACAACCCCCTTCCATAACTTCGAGAAATTTTTTATATTGAGGACTGTCTTTTATAAAACCTGTTCGGTCACTAGTAATAGGCAAAAAATCCGCATTCACTTCACCTCTTATGCGGGCAACATTTTTAATCTGATTTTCTAATCCAAAGAAATCTTTAGTAATAGTAATAGTTACTTGTTTGACTTTATATTCTATCCCTGCTTCAGATATATCTTGATCTAATTAAGAATTATGATTATCTCGCCATAAACTATGCCGTATTCGGTACCCTCCAAAAAGGGTATTCTGTGTCCAGGAACAAATCTAACACTTATCTTACGGTTATTAAGATAGACTGAAAAATTAGGTGCTTTGATTGGTACAGTCTCAATGATTCGCCTCTCTACATCACCAAGATTAAATTTTTTAGTCACCCCTCTCAAAGTTACTTTAGTACCATCTTTAAGGTGGTAGTCTGCTTCTTTGATCTCTAAAGGTATATGCCATTTATCTTTGGATTTTCCCATTCTGCTTTATCAAATATGACCTTAGCTTGAAAATTACCCCTTTTTGTCCAAACCTCAAAACAAGAACAAGCAGAAAGGGAGGCAAATTTACCTATACCAAATTCTCCAATGCGGTCTCTGGAGAATCTTGGTGATTTTGGTTGTTCTCTTTTTAGAATAAAACCGATGTTAAAATACTGTTTTAAACCCTCAAGATCCATTCCCGAACCGTTGTCTTCAACAATTATCTCATCATCTCCAATTGTTACTTTAACCTCAGCAGCATCGGCATCATAGGCATTGTTGATCAGCTCTCGGATGAGCTCTACAGATTCACCATAAAGTCTTTCACCAATGATAACGATATGACTTTTATCAACAGTGACTTCAATTGTATTTATAGATTTATCTTCCACAGGATATTCTTCCTTTCAAAAATTAACCCTTTTAGCCATCTCACGCCAAATTTTCTCTTTACACAGATTACCAAAGTTTAGTAACTCTTGCTAAATCTTTAAGCCGATGATAGAGATCAAAAAAAAACAAATAGACATATGCACTTGACTAGAGTTGATAAAGTTTCATTTAACAAATCCGCAAATTCCCTTTGTAAGCAGTGGATCAATGGCTATTGCTTGCTGAATCAACCTATAAAACAACTTACCCCACCAACCAGATGTTCTCCGGTTAAACCGAAATGTGAATTTATCAAGATAGTAATCCAAGCAGGAAGGTTCCACCCTGTCTTGATAAGTTCCCAACAACCAGCATTTAAGCAAGACAACAACACGATTAACTTTAGGCAACAGGTTTTTACCAACATCAGCCTCATTTCAAACTACTTTATGGATATATCCAATTTTGGACAACCTATGATAACCTTCCCAGCCATCTGTATTAACAATACTGCTGGGTTCAACACTCGTCTGAATGGCATTTTCCAGATTTACAGCAGAAGCATCTGTTACTTGCTTGAGACGAATACATCCAATTCTGTCGTTTTTCACCTCTACCATTACAACAACCAATACTTTTCCTTCAACTCCCCGGCTGAGTCTCCCAGATCTTTCTCCACCTATGTAGATCTCATCAGCATCAACTCTACCAGAGAGTCGATCACATCCTGGTCATACATAGCATGGCGAAACTTGTGCAACCATGTCCAGACGGTCCGATAGGAACCAAAACCAAGAATACATTGCAATCCCAATGTATTTGCCTCATATTTCTGACTGGTCAAATACCAAATTGCACGAAACCAAACTCTCAGGGGTATTTTACATATTTTCATTACTCCAGTCAAGTGCATGTTCTGGCTGGTAACGTCAAGAAAAAAGTGTGTAATTGCCATTTTTATTATTTCCGTTGAGCTGGTTAAACTTCTTTAAACCCGACTTTGACAGATAGCATTTTTTCTCAGACGACAAAAGGTAAGTTTGTTACCACAAAGGATATTTTTAGCTACTTTTTAGTCTTTAGGATTAAGTGTTTTTAAGGATTCTTGGAAGGTTTGTGATACCTACGGATTTGGAGGATCTGGCGATGTTCTTTGGAAGGTGTAGTTATACAGAAGAGGCGATGACCTGCAATTTTGTTTTCTACAACTCTCAAAGTATTTAGTTCTCACTGAAAAACCCCAATTGAAGAATCTTAAGGTTATTTTGAAGATTGG
>DDKR01000006.1 GCA_002340085.1 Candidatus Omnitrophica bacterium UBA2593 | reverse complement strand
CCTGATTTAAATCGATTGTAAATTCTCCTGTGATACTATGAGCTGAACCAGTACCTACAATCTTTATTGGGCTAGCTTGAGCATAAATAGCAACTGAAGAATTAGGACTTACCTTTCCCTTTATTTGAGGTCGGCGTGTAGTTATCTTTTCTCCAGGAGAAGGGGTCTTTATCTCAGGATAATTTGCAGGTATTCCAGTGGCAGCCACAACTTTTACAGGCTCACTTTCTGTTCCATTGCAAGAAACAGTTATGGTATGGCTACCAGGAGTAAGAGAGATTTCTTGGGAGTAATAACCATTCTCATCACTTTTTAGAGAATATTTGATTTGTCCATCTAATTTTATCTCTACTAAGGCTCCAGAAGCAGTCGTTGTTCCAAATACTGTAAATTCTTGAGGAACCGTAGAATCCTTCTTAGGGGCAATAATTACTGTTTCTGTCGAGACATCGATAGTAGTAGAGACAGAATTAGTAGAGATTTCCTGTTGGACATTGTTAATCTTATAAGAAACTGAAGCAGAATTTTCTACAACAGAACCAAAACTTTTTGTAGAACAGATAGTTAGAGATAAAAAGCAAAAAATTGATCCTAAAAAGCATAGTTGCGCTTTAGATCTCCTTACTCTCTCTTTTTTAAATTCTCTCATTCGACCCTTACTCTACCCTTACTCTGAATTTTAATATTCCGCTATCAGTATCTGGAAACTCACCATCACAATCAGTTGGGGTATCTGTACCTTCACTATTATCATGGGCTCCTAAGGTTTGAGTAAATATCCAACGAATCTTCAAAGGCTTATTTCCTTCTTGGTTATCCCAATTTGAATCCTGCCAAGAGGAACCATCAAAATACCAGACAGTTGTTACAGCTGGAGTATGGGGGTGATTATCTGTCTCAGCTGAATCAGTTACATAGACTGTACCTGTAGGCATCTCATCGACAATTACTAAATCTTCGATTATTTGAGGTGTATCATTATCGTATCTAATCGTATAGGTAATGATCTCTCCTCTTTTAGCCTCAGATTTATCGACTTCCTTTAAGACCCGAGGTGCCTGGAGGGAGACAACAGTTACAGTAACTGTAATCTCTGAAGTTGTAGCTGCATAGACCTGGTTCAAACATAAAAGAACAAAAATTATCCCTCCTCTTAAGAAGAAAGATCCTTTTTTTAACATCTTTGTTTACTCCTTCTACTTAGTAGATGACTTTACTCTCCCTCTATGCAAAGTACTTAAACCTTCCTTTAATAACCTACAAAGTCTCTCTCTTAATCAATTTAATAAGACAAAACACCCCCTTTTTACAGCTTCTGTGGAGTAATCTTTCGCCCACCACCCACCCTCTCCACTTTAAATCCTCCAATACCAAAAATCTCAATCCTTCTAATCCCTAAACTAACCAAGACACAAACTCTATTTCTAAGCTCATCTGTCTTATGCAGCAGTAGCATTGATTGTTACAGTAATCGACTGCGGTGTACCTACGGTGCTGTAAGAAGGTGCAACAAACCTAAACCAAAGCCGCCTCTCTGCTCCCGCTGCTACACCAACACCTGTCTCTGGTGGAGATGTATCTTTGGCAAAGACTGTAGCCGAACAAGTCACATAAGCTGTACCCAATGCATCATTATCAGCAAAATCACCTGTCAATGGAGCAGTTGCTCCATGAAATATTGCTGAGAGCATATATTGGTCTGTACCTGGTGTTCCGGCCTGAATTGCTGTCCAACCCCCAGGATTAGTCAACTTTATCTGATAAGTCTCAGCCACATTACCGTCATTGGTCACTACGATAGCTGAAGCAGCGACAGTAGTCGTGCCCTCATTTACTGTGCCAAAAGCATAACTTGTAGGGGAAACTCCAACTGAGAGCTTACGGCAAGTTACAGTAACAGTAATATCTGCGGTCTGAGCAGCTTCAGCCATTGCACCTAACCCTAAAAGTCCTACTGCTACTAACACCAAAATTATTTTTTTCATCTTTCACCTCCTTTCAAATGAAATTTCACTAAAAGTTTACATTTACCAGTTCTTCCTTCTATCTTCTCACCTCCTTTTTCTTAAAAGGTAACAAAAAACCCATCCTATCCGGATGGGTCACAATTTACAGTAATTCTTTTTTCGGCAGCTGGCTATCTTATTCTTAAAAGAATTATGATACCTCAGAAATTAGACCCTTTAGCTTTGTGCCCTACCCTTTCGGATAGTTTACCTTTTTCAGAAAACCTAAAACCTTCAAAGAACTTTTTCTTTAGCCTCTAATAAGACTATAACACAAATTTTGCAATTTGTCAAGGGAATGTTCTGGCAGGTAATGTCAAGAAAAAAGTGTGTAAAATGTTTCTGGTCTTCTAAGTTTAAATTGATTAAAGTTTTATTCATTAATAGAAAGAAATTACGAAGATTTGGGATAGAATTTGAGAGTATCTTAAAAACTACCTCTATTGAAGTCCTGTTATTATCTTTTATGCAAAAGAGAAAAGTTAAATTGTAGGTTTTTGGATTCTGCCTTCTTTTATACAGGAAGTACAGACATAGGCACGCTTAATCCTACCATTTAAATTTATCTTAATCTTCTGTAGATTGGGTAAGAATTTTCTCTTAGTTACGCGGGTTGTCTTTCTACCAGTACCTCCTTTTTTCTTTGGTAATCCCCTATAAGAGTATTTACGCCCAGAGAGTCCTCTCTTGCCACAGATAGCACATATCTTAGCCATTTTGACCTCCTTTACTCATTTAGAAAGTTATTATATAATTATACAATGACAAGATCAATATTACACTTAATTTATTTTAATCTGAAAAGGTTAGAGAGTCAAAATATATGCAGATAGATATCTTAGAAGGCCTAAATCCTGAACAGAGAGAAGCAGTAACTCACCAGAGAGCACCTCTCTTAATCATTGCTGGTGCAGGAACAGGAAAGACAACAGTAATTACGCGTAGAATTGCCTGGTTGGTTTCTGAAGGCCTAGCAAAGACAGATGAGATCTTAGCTTTAACCTTTACTGATAAAGCAGCACAAGAGATGCAAGAGAGAGTAGATATTCTGGTTCCCTATGGCTACACAGATATCTGGATATCTACATTCCATGCTTTTGGAGACAGAATCTTAAGAGAACATGCTTTAGAGATTGGTCTGTCTCCAGATTTTGATGTCTTGACTCGGCCTGAGTCAGCAGTATTCTTTAGAGAGCATCTCTTTAAATTTCCTATATCCTATTATAGACCTTTAGCTGAACCCACCAGATTCATTGAAGCGATGATAGATCTGTTCTCTCGGGCAAGAGATGAAGATACATCTCCTTTAGAATATTTAGAATATGCAAGGAAATTAAAGGAAAAGTCTTTAGTGAGTCCAGAAGATGAGGCTTTAAAAGAAGAGGTGATAAGAGAACTCGAAATTGCTCAATGTTATGAGAAGTATATCGAACTTCTCATGCAAGAAAACAAAGTAGATTTTGCCAACCAGTTTTATCTTGCTTTACAACTCTTCAGAAACCATCCTTTAATCTTAAAAAAATATCAAGAGAAATTTAAGTATATCTTAGTCGATGAGTTCCAAGATACGAACTTTGCTCAGTATCAATTAGTAAAACTTTTGAGTGCAAAATTTAGAGATATCACTGTTACAGGAGATGATGATCAGTGTATTTACCGATGGAGGGGCGCTGCCTATTCAAATCTACTTAGATTTATTGAAGATTTTCCTGATGCTAAAAAGATAAGTATAATTAGAAATTTTCGTTCTCATCAGATAAATTTAGATCATGCCTATAGACTCATCCAACATAACAATCCAGAACGTTTTGAGACAAAAGCAGGTATAAATAAGAGACTACTTGGGATATCTTCTGAAGGAAAACCCCCGGAGCATTTACATTTTGATACAGTTTCTAATGAGGCAGATAATGTAGCTAGAATCATAAGAGAGAAGATTGAAAGTAAAGGATATAACTATAATGATTTTGCTATCCTTGTAAGATCAAATTCTGATGCTCTCCCCTTTATAAGGAGTTTAAATATGTATTCTGTACCCTGGAGATTTACCGGAAATCAAGGATTATACCATACTGAAGAGATCAGATTAGTAATATCTTTTCTAAGATTATTATTTAATCTTTCGGATAGTCTATCTCTCTATTATCTGGCTACTCATCAGATCTATTCAGTCCCTATAGCTGAACTTAGCAAATGTATGAGTTATTGTCGAAAAGCAAATTGTGATTTATTCAGTGTCTTTAAGAATATAGATTCTCTTTTTCCGGAAGGAATTAGTCTTGAGGCAAGAGAAATCATTAAGAAGATTACAAAGGATATAGAGAAGTTCTTAGAAGCTTCTTTGAAATTACCTACAGGAAATTTACTCTACAGATTTTTAACTGAGACGGGTTATCTTAAATCTTTAACAGCTCATCCTTCTTTGGAGAATGAAGTCAAGATCAAAAACTTAGCAAAGTTCTTTGAGATCGTCTCTGATTTTTCTTCTCTTGCAAAGGAGGATCGTTTAGTAAAGTTTATTCAATACTTAGATCTGTTGATTTCCTGTGGTGATGATCCAGCAACCGCCGAAGCAGACTTAGATACACCATCAGTAAATATTATGACGATACATAAAGCTAAAGGTTTAGAGTTTAGGGTTGTATTTTTGGTTTCTTTAGTTTTAGGAAAATTTCCTTGGCCACACAGACATCAGCCCATAGAATTACCTGAAGCCTTGATAAAGGATATTTTACCAACAGGAGATTTTCATCTACAGGAAGAAAGAAGACTATTCTATGTGGGTATGACTCGGGCAAAAGAAGAGCTTTATCTTACTTCATCACAAGATTACGGAGGAGGAAGAAAGAGGAGAGTAAGTCAATTTGTCTATGAGGCAATGGGAAGGCCTCAAGAAGAGAAAGTTTTAAAAGTAAAATCTGAGGAGTTAATTGAACAGAAAGCTTTAGTCTCTGAGAGACCGGTAGTTTCTCCTGTAATTATATCTGAAGATAAGATCCTCTCTTTGAGTTATTATTCGGTCGATGATTATCTTAGTTGTCCTTTGAAGTATAAGTATGTACATATCTTGAGGATTCCTGTAATTCAGCATCATACAGTGATCTATGGAAAAGCCTTACATGATACAATCTTGAGATACTATGAGTACAAGATTAAAGGATTAAGAGTAACTTTAGAAGATCTAATTAAGGTGTTTGAGTCTTCTTTAGAAGTTGCTGGTTTTTTAACCTATGAACATAGAAAAGAAAGAACTGAAAAGGGAAGAAAAGCTTTGGAGAGATTTTACAATCAAGAAGAAGAAAAAGCACAGATTCCTACCTATATAGAGAAGGATTTCTCTGTTATGTTAGATAATATCCGTATAACAGGCCGATGGGATAGAATCGATATAAGAGATGAAGAGGTCTACATCATTGATTTTAAATCTTCAGAGATTACTAAAAAGAAAGAAGCAGATAAAAAAACAAGGGAAAGTCTACAGTTATGCATATACTCTCTTGCCTATAAGATGCTTTATGGAAAGATCCCTGATTATGTTCAACTCTATTTTTTAGAATCTGGCTTAATTGGTGAGACAAAATTGGATAATGAAGATTTAGAAGAAACTATAGAAAAGATAAGAGAGGTCTCTTTTGGTATACGTAAACAAGATTTTTCTGCTCGGCCTAAATTTATGGCTTGCAACTACTGTGCCTACCAATCAATCTGTCCAGAATGCTCTCCTTTCAAGATGCGTTAGATTTCATAAAGAGATTAAAAAAAGCATTTTCTTAAAATTCTGTAGTAAATTTAAGATTGCAGAC
>DDKR01000133.1 GCA_002340085.1 Candidatus Omnitrophica bacterium UBA2593 | reverse complement strand
TTATAAATAGAAATGGAGAGCGTTTGAGCTGTGGGGGAATAAGAGATATCTTTGAAAGGTATATCCAAATTACTTCCCTTAAAGAGAATATTTCTCCTCATACCTTAAGACACTCGTTTGCTACACACTTATTGAATCGTGGAGCAGATTTGAGGAGTGTTCAGGAACTCTTGGGTCATACGAATCTCTCTACTACTCAAATCTATACTCATTTAACTACAAAGAGAATAAAAGAAATCTACGATAAAACCCATCCTAGAGCATAGATATTGGAAATGTTTATAATTTACGATTTAATATTCATTATTTTTTCCTTTATTTATTTCCCCTACTTTATCCTTAGACGTAAATTTCATTCTGGATTTCTTATGCGAATGGGAATATTTCCAAAGGATTTCTTTAAAAAATTAAGCCCTATCTGGATTCATGCAGTAAGCGTAGGAGAAATAAATGCAGTTAAGAGCTTAATTAGAGAATTAAGGAAAGAATATCCAGAAAAGAATTTGGTTATTTCTACTGTAACCGAGACAGCAAATACCATTGCTAAATCACTTGTAGAGGATGGCGATCGAGTGACCTTCTTACCTTTGGATTTGAGTTTTATTGTCAAAAGAGTAGTTCGTAAGATTCGGCCTTCTCTATTCGTCATTGCTGAGACAGAGATATGGCCTAATCTTATCCTGCGATTAGAAAGAGAAAAGGTCCCCATAGTTTTAGTAAATGGTCGGATATCTGGTCGTTCATTTAGAGGATACAGGATAGTAAAGTTTCTTCTAAAGGATATTTTAAGAAAGATTTCTCTTTTTTGTATGCAGACTGAAAGAGATAAGAAGAGGATTTTGTCACTGGGAGTACCTAAAGAGAAAGTCTTTGTCGCAGGTAATATGAAATTTGATACTATAGACTATAGAGATTTTGAGGAGAATTACAGAGATTACAGACAAAAGTTAGACCTAAAGCCTACAGAGGAATTGATCGTTGCAGGCAGTACTCACCCAGGTGAAGAAAAAATCATCTTAGAGGTCTATAAAAAGTTATTGATTGATTTCTCAAATTTAAGACTTCTGATTGCTCCTCGGCATCCAGAGAGAGCAGAGAATATAGCTAAATTAGCAATAAAGTGTGGGTTTAATCCAGTAAGGATTAGTCAGTTGAGCGATCAATCAACTAATCAAAAAATCATTTTCATTTTGGATACCATTGGTAAACTTATCTCTTTCTATGCTATCTCAACTATTGTCTTTGTGGGAGGAAGTTTAGTTAAAAGAGGAGGGCATAATATATTAGAACCTGCTTTTTTTGAGAAACCCATTATTTTTGGACCGTATATGTTTAATTTTCAAGATATCTGTGATCTATTTCTAAGTAACAAAGCAGCAATTAAAGTTGATAATAAACAAGAGTTATTTGAAGAGGTCAAAAACCTGTTAGATAATCCATCTGAAAAAGAAGAACTCAGTAAACGGGCAAGAGTTCTTATCTTAGAAAATCAAGGTGCTACAGAGAAAAATATTAGTTTGATAAGATCGCAGGTCACACTTAAGATGAAATTTTGTACATAATTTAAATGATACAGTATATCTACTCTATAATTACTGACAAGAGGAAAGGTTTTATTACCAGTACATTTAAAATCTTCTTATTTGTTCTTTCTTTAATTTATGGCTTGACAGTAAAGTTAGTATCTTTCATCTGTAGAGTTATCCCATACAGATTGGACTGTAAAGTCATAAGTGTAGGTAATATTACCTTAGGAGGAACGGGCAAAACTCCTTTTGTAGAGATGCTTACAAAATACTTATCTAAAGAAGGGCACAAAGTCTGTATTCTAATAAGAGGCTATAAAAGAAAGAACATAAGTTGTAATTTTCAGATTCCCAATTATTTAAATATGGGCGATGAAGCTTATCTTTTAAGTAAGAATTTAGATGGAGTTTCTATCTTAGTTGGTAGAGATAGGATTAAGAATGCAAAAATAGCAAGAGAAAAATTCGATGTAGATACAATTATCTTAGATGATGGATTCCAACATTGGAAGTTATTTAGAAATTTAGATATTGTCTTAGTTGATGTAAAGAATCCTTTTGGAAATGGTTATCTTATTCCACGGGGAATACTGCGTGAACCTTTAAATTCTTTGAGGAGGGCAGAGATAATTGTCCTTACAAAGACAGATTCAAAAGAGGATTTATCTTTAATTTTAGAAAAAATTAGGAGAATTTCACCACAAGCAAAGATCTTTAAAGCAAAATATCAACCTCAAGAGTTTATAGATATCTCCAAAAGTAGATATTCTCTTTCGTTCATCAGAGAAAAAGAGATTTGTTTTGTTTGTGGTATTGCTGACCCAGACTCCTTTGAATCTACACTGAGCGACTTAGGAGCAAAGATAATCTTAAAGTTCATATTTTTTGACCATTACGAGTATAAAGAATCAGATATTGACAGAATCATAGGTTCTTGCACAAAGAGTAATATCAAACTAATCGTTACAACTGAGAAGGATTATGTGCGCCTGGAGAGGTTCTCTGAAAAGTTAAGATCTTATCTTTTTGTTTTACGTTCTCAAATGGAGATCACTGAAGATGAAGAAGGTTTCTTTGATAGAGTTGACAGTCTATATCTTAGTTAGAATTCTTAGTCTCTTCCTCATGGCCTTACCTTTAGGATTTGCTCTATTTTTAGGTAGGACAACAGGTGCTTTAGTTTATTATTTAGATATAAAGCATAAGAATTTGGCCTATACACATATAAAATTAGCATTATCTAAAGACTTTTTACCTTCGGAGATAAAAAGGATTATAAAAAGACTATTTATGAATCTTGGGCAAAATTTTGTAGAGACTTTGAGATTACCTAAAGTAAATATAGATTACTTCAAAAAGTATATTCAGACTGAAGGTGAAGAATTTTTAAAAGACACTTTAAAGAAGGGTAGAGGAGCTATCATCTTTGGTTCACACTTTGGTAGTTGGGAATTGTCCTTTGCTATAATCCCTCTCTTAGGTTACAAATTCTCCGTCTTTGCCCGCCAGCAATATAGATTTAATTTTTTAAATAGTCTCTTAAATAGGTGGCGGGAATCTAAAGGTTGTAGAGTTATCACTACGGAAAAAGAAACGAGAGGAGCCACCTACAGACTTAAAAAAAATGAGATCATTGGTTTAGTCGGTGACCATGGAGGTAAGGAAGGCGTCTTGGTAAATTTTTTCGGTCATCCTACTTTGACACCTACAGGTGCAATTAGGTTCAGCTACCTTTTAGATACACCCCTTCTACCCGCATATATAGTAAGACTTAAAGGTCCATATCATAAACTTAGAATTCTTCCCCCTTTAATCTTAGAAAAAACAGAAGATCCGAAAATGGATTTAGTTATAAACTTAGGAAAGATGAACCGTATCTTAGAAGGGTATATTAAAAGATATCCAGATCAATATCTGTGGTTCTATAAACGTTGGAAATATTCTAATCAAAGGAGACTATTAGTTTTAAGTGATGGTAGAGCAGGCCACCTGAGACAATTAGAAGCCCTAATTAAAATAATAAGAGAAGTAGCTGAAGAGAAGGCTTTAGAGATCAGAGAAGATATAGTTAAATTAACATTTAAAAATAAATTGATGAAAAGATTTCAGGCTTTCTGTACAGCTTTGGCTTCAAAGTACCACTGTAGGGGGTGTCTGTGGTGTTTGAAGAGGACTTTAGATAGTTCTGTTTACGAAAAATTGAGAAGAGGATTTGCTGACATAGTCATATCCTGTGGGTCAGAAACTGCTTATGTAAATTTTGTAATTTCTTCTGAATGTAGGGCAAAATCTATTCATATTATGCGGCCAGGAGTTTTAAGTACAAAGAGGTTTGACTTGGTAATCACACCTAAGCACGATCGGTTTCCCAAGAGAAGAAATCTGGTAGTCACCCAGGGAGCTTTGAATTTGATCGATAAAGATTATCTAAAAGAGCAGACTAAAAAATTATTGCAAATAATAAATTATGACCTACAAACTATGAAATTAAAGATTGGCTTGTTAATCGGAGGAGATACAAAGAATTTTAAGCTCTCTGTAGAAATAATTAGATCTCTAATTGAAAAATTAAAGAAGATACTCTCTAACATAGATGGTGAGATCTTTATAACCACCTCACGCAGGACTTCAGAGGAATTAGAAACTTTAATAAAAAAAGAGTTCTCAAATGAACCAAGATGTAGGCTTTTAGTCATTGCCAATGAAAAAAATATTCCTGAAGCAATTGGAGGAATTTTAGGGTTTTCTGATATCATAATCATATCACCTGAGAGTATCTCGATGATCTCTGAAGCAGCCAGCTCTGGAAAGTATGTTATAGTATTTAAACCAGAGAAAGATTTAGCCAAGAAGCAAAAGATTTTTCTCCAAAATTTAGAAAAAGAGGGATTTGTAAGGATAGCAAATATAGATGAGCTCGATAGATTGATTCCAAAGATAAAGAGAGAAAAGCCAAAGCATAAAAGGTTAAATGATCATTCTTTAGTCAAGGAAGCAACAAGAAAGATCCTATCATGAATATCTTACAGATCTTACCAGAATTAAACATAGGAGGAGTAGAGACAGGTGTAATCGACTTAGCCAGATACCTTGTAAAGGAAAATCACAAAGTAGTAGTCGTCTCAAATGGGGGGGGATTGGTTGGAGACTTAGAAGAGATAGGTGCTGTACATTATGTTCTACCTGTTCATAAGAAGTCTCCAATTACTATGTTGAGGATGATTTCAGAATTGGTTAAGGTTATAAAAAGAGAAGAAATTGAGATTGTTCATGCAAGGTCTCGAGTTCCTGCTTGGATCGCTTATTTTGCTTGTAGGAGGACAAAGATTCCTTTCGTTACAACTTGTCATGGTTACTATTCAAGGCATCTATTCAGTAGAGTTATGGGATGGGGGAAATTTGTTATCTGTGTAAGTAATGCGGTCTGTCGGCGTATGATTGAAGATTTTTCAGTTCCTTATGAGAGAATAAGATTAATCCATAGGGGTGTGAATTTAGAAAGATTCCAATTTTTTCCTCCAGAAAAAAGATTTCAAGACTTTAGGATAGGTATAATTGGTCGACTCAGTCGGATAAAAGGGATTGAATACTTTTTGATGGCATTAGCTAAAGTAAAAACAGAAATCCCAGAGATTAAAGCTGTAATTGTAGGCGAGGGAAGACAAAGCTATAAAGAAGAACTCTCCACTTTAACTAAACAATTAGGATTATCTGATTGCGTAGAATTCTTAGGAAGGAGAAAGGATATTTCTGATATCCTTTTAAAATTGAATCTCTTGGTTTTGCCTACGGTAACCCAAGAAGGTTTTGGTAGGGTGATCATCGAAGCAGGAGCCTGTGGAGTTCCAGTTTTAGCTACGAAGGTAGGAGGAGTAGTAGATATAATTGAGGATGGTATTACAGGTATTCTTATTCCTCCAAAGGATGTAGTATTGATGGCTGAGAATATAGCCAAGATCTTAAAAGACAGGGACTTAAGCTCTAAATTGGCAAAAAATGCTCGTAAAAAGATAGAGAGGGTTTTTAATTTAGAGAAGATGGTAAAGGAGATGATCTCTGTCTACAGAGAAGCAAAGAATTTAAGGATATTAGTAATTAAATTGAGTGCAATTGGAGATGTTATTTTGTCAGTTCCTTCTTTGAAAGCAATTAGGAACAAATTCCCAGAAAGTAGGATCTCTTGTTTGGTGGGAAGAGAATCTGTAGAGATCCTATTTGGCTGTCCTTATGTTGATGAGTTAATTATCTATGATTTTAAGGATAGAGAGAAGGGATTAGTTGGACTTTTAAAGAAAGGAAAGGAATTGAAGAAAAAAAGTTTTGATATTGTAATTGATCTACAGAACAATCGCAAAAGTCATATCTTAAGTTTCCTAAGCTCTACACCTCAAAGGTATGGTTATAATGTGAGGAGAAAATTCAGTTTTCTCTTAAATTATAGGACAGAAGAACCAAAGACTCCAATTCCACCAGTTGAACATCAATTCCGAACGTTAAGTCTATTGGGGATAGAATCAAAGAGTCCTAATTTAGAGCTCTGGCCAAATAAGTCTGATGAGTTATATATAGATGAATTCTTAAAGTCCCATTGGTTAGCATCTGATCAGAAGTTAGTGGGTATAAATATAGGTGCAAGTAGAAGATGGCAGACGAAATTATGGCCCTTAGAATATATAACACAACTTTGTAAAGAGTTAGAAAAAAGACATATAAGGGTTGTAATTACAGGAGATAAACACGATAAAGTAAGAGCAGAAAGACTTTCTTTATCTTTAAAGAATGCTAAGCTCATAGATGCCTGCGGTAAGAGTTCTATAAATCAACTTACCTGTCTAATAAGAAGATGTAATGTATTTATAACTTCAGATTC
>DDKR01000054.1 GCA_002340085.1 Candidatus Omnitrophica bacterium UBA2593 | reverse complement strand
AATTCCAATTAGGAGCCGTCGTCCCAATGCCGACGTTGCCATCATTTCTCACATAGAGAAGGCTTGTATCTGAGGAATTGGTTACGTTCAAACTCGCTTTTGTTGTATCAGAGGTAGTTCCCTTTATGGTGGTATCACCAGCAGCATAAATAGCAGTTGAAGAGAAGATAAAGACTCCTATTGTGATTAGGACTATGATTGTGCTTCTCATCTTACCCCCCCTCCTTTCTTTTGGGTTATTGGGTTGTTTTGGTTGTGTTTGTCATTTAGCGAACCGTTTACCGTGAACCGTTGGCCGTTTACGTAAACCTTTTTTTTACACTCCCGGAGTGTAAAGATTTTAGTGTACTACCAAACACCATCCACCTCGCACCAAGCACCTCCCACGGCTTATCACCTAAGCAGTGATAACAGAGATAAATAGTTTATTGCGTTATAGGGTTATAGCGTTATTTCTGTGTCATTAAATTTCTCTTCCCACTGCTCTTGCAATCACCTTTAACTCTTCCATCAACTCTGAGAATCTTTCGGGAAGTAGAGATTGCTGACCATCAGACAAAGCCTCTTCTGGTCTACAGTGTACCTCAATCAATAACCCATCACATCCACAAGCAACCGCTGCCTTAGATACAGATGGAACCAATCCCCATTTTCCCGTAGCGTGACTGGGATCTACAATCACAGGTAGATGTGACTGCTGTTTTACAATAGGGATTGCAGAGATATCTAAGGTATTCCTTGTAAAATCCTCAAATGTCTTTATTCCCCTCTCACACAGAATAACATTAAAATTTCCCTCTGAAAGTATATACTCTGCAGACATAAGCCATTCTTTAATTGTTGATGGCATTCCTCTCTTTAAAAGCACAGGTTTTTGAGTTTGGCCTACCTCTTTTAGGAGATTAAAATTCTGCATATTCCTTGCACCTAATTGTAGAATATCTACATACCTTGATACTAACTCTACTTGTCTGGAATCCATCACCTCTGAGATTGTGACCAAATTTAATTCTTTTGCTACTGAAGCTAAATATTTCAGTCCTTCTTCACCTAAGCCCTGAAAACTATAAGGAGAAGTCCTGGGTTTAAAAGCACCTCCCCTCAATACCTTTGCTCCAGCAGATTTTACCTCTTTTGCAACCTCATACAAAAGGTCATAATTTTCTACTGCACAAGGTCCAGCTATAATGATAATCTCTCTTCCTCCGATCTTAATTCCTTTTCCTAAATCGATGACTGAATCTTCGGGTTTAAATTCTCGAGAGACTAATTTGTAGGGAGCTAACACCGGTATTACCTTTTCTACACCGGCAAATACTTCTAAAGGTGTAACTCTTAAGATGTCTTCTGGTCCAATCACTCCAATGATCGTACGCTGGACACCTTTTGATATCATTGGCTTAAGGCCTAGTTTCTCTATTCTCTCTACAATATGCGAGATCTGTTCCTCAGTAGCATCGGGTCGAAGAACGATTATCATCTTAAAACCTCCTTTAGTGCTTCTATAAATTTAATATTCTCTTCCTCTTTTCCAATAGTTATACGGATAAAATTATTCAATCCCCATTGGCTCATCTCTCTTACAATTATTCCTCTCTCCAAGAGTTCAGAATAGATTTTTTTACTATCCTTAATCTTAAAGAGAACAAAATTCCCTTGACTAGGAATATAATCAATATTTAATCTTTTAAATTCTCTGTATAAAAATCTTTTTCCTTCAAAGATTACTTTTCTTGTCTTCTCTAAAAATTCTCTATCATCTAAAGCGCTGAGTGCTGCAACTTGAGCTAGGTAATTCACATTGAACGGCTCTCTCACTCTATCTAAGTACTCTATAAATTCTTTCCTTGCTATCCCATAACCACACCTTAATCCTGCAAGACCATAGGATTTAGAAAAAGACCTTGAGATTATTACATTTTTAGAATTCAGATATTCAAGTGTCTGAGGAAAATCTCTTGCTTCTACCAATTCATAATAGGCTTCATCGAAATAACAGATCAGATGAGAGGGGAGATCTTTTAGAAATGAGTCTGTCTCCTTTCTGTTTACATAGGTTCCGGTAGGATTATCAGGATTAGCAACGAATATGATCTTTGTCTTTTTTGTAATCGCTTTTTTCATCGCCTCTAAATCATACCTGAAATTCTTCAAGGGAATAAATTTTATCTTTGCACCAGAAATCTCTGAACAAATCTTGTAAATTAAGAATGTGGGTTTAGAGATTATTACCTCTTCACCCTTATTTAAAAATGCTTTTAAGATGAGATTTATAATCTCATCTGAACCATTCGAGATTATGAAATTATAGGATTTTAAGTTTAATTTTTTAGATAATCTTTCTTTAAGATGAAAACAGCTGCCATCTGGATATCGATTAAGATTTGAGAGGTTTTTCTTTATAGCAGAGATTGCTTTTGGTGATGGTCCAAGAGGATTTTCGTTAGAGGCTAATTTTATAACCTCCTTTAATCTGAATTCTCTCTGGATCTGCGAAATAGACCTTCCTGGTTTATAAACTTGTATATTTAAAATTTCCTTTCTTGCTAAATTTTTAATCTCTATTCTATTCTCCAACTGGATATGAACCTAAAATTTTTAAGATGATAGCTTTCTCTTCTAATTCAGATAGTGCTTTTTTAACATTTTTATCCAAACGATGTCCTTCTAAATCTACAAAGAAATAATAATCCCACACTTTTCTCTTTGAGGGCCGAGACTCTATCTTAGTTAAATTTATTCCATACTTCTTGAAAGACGTCAACATATCATGTAAGGCACCGATCCTGTCTTTAATAGAGAACATTATTGAGGTTTTATCTCTTTCTGTAGGAGAACAATCTGATTTCCCAATCACTAAGAACCTGGTAATATTCTGAGGTAAATCCTCTATACCCGAAGCAATTAGCCTTAAGCTGTATACTTCTTTCGCTAAGGTCGAGGCAACACAAGCAGAATGCTTCTGTCTTTTACATATCTGAGCTGCTCTCGTTGTGCTAGATGTCTCTATCTTCTCTATGTCGGCTAAATTGTTTGCTAACCAATTCCGGCATTGACCGAAGACCTGAGCAGGTGAATATACCCTTTTAATTTGACTTTTAGAGCAATTAGCCAAAAGACATAGGTTAACCGGTAAGGTTATCTGGCTACAAATCTTTAAGTCTGAATCTACAAACATATCCAAAGTGTAAGAAACAATACCTTCAATTGTATTCTCAACTGGCACAACCCCGTAATCTGCGTTTGTTTTTTCTACTTCTAAGAATACATCTGAGATTGTATTACAAGCTAAGTAGTCAATTTGGGATCCGAATTTTTTTAGGGCTGCTAAATGTGTAAATGTTGCCTTTGGCCCTAAGTGGGCGATCTTTAACCTCTTGGCTAAAGACAGATTACTTGAGAATATCTCTCTATAGATAGACTCTAAAGCCCGGTTATCTAAAGGACCTTGATTTATCTTAGAAATCCTTTTTAAGATCTGTATCTGTCTACCTGGAGAGTAAACCTCTTTTTTTAATCTTTTCTTGATCTGATTAATCTTTAAACTTAAATTTGCCCGCAGATTCAAAAGCTCAATGAGTCTTCTATCCAGATCATCTACATTTTTTCTTAGTTTATTCAATTCAGACATTGGTTCTACTCCTTGGTAAGATCTTTAAATTCCTCTAATTTTGGTAAGTCTTCTAAGGACTTAAGACCAAAATGTTCTAAGAATCGTCTCGTTATTCTATAGACAAAAGGTCTGCCCAAAGTATCTTTTCTCCCAGAAATTGTGATAAGGCCTTTCTCTAATAGATTCTTCAATATTCCTTGGACATCTACTCCTCTAATAGATTCGATATCTAATCTTGTCACCGGTTGTTTGTAGGCTATGATTGCCAGTGTCTCCAAAGACGCTGAACCCAATCTTTCTGATTCTATCTTTTGATAGAATCTCTTCAAAATCTCAGAATATTCTGGATTTGTAACTAATTGCCAACCTCCTGCTACCTCAACAATCCTTAATCCTCTATTCCTTTCCTCATACTCATCTCTAAGTTCTAAGATAGTCTGTTTAATCTGAGAGATCTCCTTGTCTTCAAATACCTCCTTTATTCTCTCTAAAGGTACTGGTCTCTCACATATAAAGAGCAATGCCTCGATTATACCTTTAGCTCTGTCATCATCCATGGATTTAAGAAGTTGCTATTTTTTTCTCCCTATACATCTCGTTGAGCAGTTCCTCAGTCGTCTTAATATCTAATCTCCTCTTTAGAGCTTTTTCGATCATCTCTTTTGCCTCAGATCTTTTGTACTGTAACTGAAGGAGTACTTGTAAAGCCTCTTCTTTTAAATCTTCTTTTTCTTCAGTTATCTCTCTATCTTGGATGAGACCAAATTTTCCTACTTTCCCTTGGAGTTTTGCAACTATTTCTCTTGCTTTTCTTTCTCCAATACCAGGTAACAGTTTCAAAAGATCTATATTTGCTTCATCGATTGCCTTAGCGATATGTGAGATTGGTTTAATTAAAGCTTTCACTGCTGCCTTTGGACCAATTCCTGAAACAGTAATAAAATTCTCAAAGAACTCTCTCTCTATACTATTTAGGAATCCAATGAGTATAGGGGTTGACCTTCCTGGTTCTAAGCTCTGATAATGGTAAGTGACTAATCTTAAATTCCTATCTTTATCTAAGTTCTCTTCGACTCTGTTTAATACTGTCTTAGGAACAAAGACCTGATAGCTTACTCCATTGACATCTAAGATTAAAGAATTCTCGTTCTTTTCTACTACTTTACCATAAATTTGAGCAATCATAAAGATTCTAAAATTTAAAGTTATCTCTTTGGGTTTTCATTATATAGGCATGAGCTACAGCTACAGAAAGCGCATCAGAGATATCTGGATACTGGATATCTTTTTCTAAGGAAAGTAGATACTCAACCATTCTCTGTACCTGTAATTTAGAGGCATTCCCTTTTCCTGTAATTGCTTTCTTTATTCTCGTTGAGTTGTATTCTACTAAGGGTATACCTTTCTTTCCACAGATCAGATATATAAGTCCCTGGACTTGTCCTAAATAATATGCGGTTGTAGGGTGCTTATAGTGAGAATATATTTTCTCCACAACGACATAAGAAGGTTTATGTCTTTTAACTAATCTTAGAAGACTATCATAGATCTTTTCTAATCTCTTAGAAAAAGGAGTCTGTGAATGTGTTGAGACTTTACCACAGTTGATCAGAGATATTTTATCACCGTCTGTTTGAATCAACCCAAAACCAGTTACACTTATTGCCGGATCAACCCCTAATATCTTCACCTAACTGCTATCTCCTCTAAGATCTCTTCAGGGATATCAAAGTTAGAATACACTTCTTGAACATCTTCCTGCTCTTCAATTGCATCTATGAGATCTAAGATCTTCTTTGCTTCAGAACCGGCTACTTTGATGGTAGAAGTTGGAATTAAAGTAACCATAGCAGTAGTAAGATCTATACCTTTTTCTTTTAAAGTCTGTTTTATTCTTTCAAAATCCTTAACTTGACAAGTAATCTCATAGCTCTTTTCTTCTGTCTTTATATCTTCAGCTCCTAAATCTAAGACGAGAGAGAACAATTCATCTTCTGTGGTTTGGTTTTTGTCTATGAGAAAATAACCCTTTTTGGAAAATAGCCAAGAGACCGAACCCTGACCAGCCATATTTCCACTTTTTCTTGAAAAGATATTTCTTATCTCTGCAGTAGTCCTATTTTTATTGTCGGTTAATGCTTCAACCATTATGGCTACACCTTGAGGACCGTAACCTTCGTAGATAACCTGTTCATAAGTTATTCCCGGGAGCTCTCCAGTTCCTCTCTTAATTGCTCTTTCGATGTTCTCTGAGGGCATATTTGCCTCTTTTGCTCTTGAGATTGCTACCCGTAATCTGGGATTTATGTCAGGATTTCCTCCTCCTTCTTTTGCGGCTACAGTTATCTCTTTGATGATCTTTGTAAAGAGTTGGCCCCTTTTAGCATCGACTATTGCTTTCTTATGTTTTATACCTGCCCATTTTGAATGTCCAGACATAATTACCTCCCTTTTAGGATTATACTACAAAAGAAGATAAGACAAATTTAGAGAAGGAAAGGAAAAATATTAAGAAATTTTATAAGATTAAGAAAAAAAGACATCTTAAGATCTCCCTTAATTGGAGCAAACCAATAAGCCGGGTTCTGTTTTAATGACCATTCATCTCGATCTTAGTGTTACTACTAAGACTCAAGCAGTTTACCCGGAGATTTACTGAACCGGGCCAGTTCTCTATCTCCTACTTAACCTTGCTCCACGTAGAGATTACCGCGTTTCATCTCTCCACAAGATATTCTTAGTTTCTGTTTCTAATAGGATATCTGTGGTTACTCGTCTCTGTGGCTCTAATCCTCTCTGTTTAAAAACAGAGGATGGGTATTACCCACTACGCTGCCCTCTGGAGCCCGGACTTTCCTCTCCGATAGTATTCGGAGTAGTCATCTTGGTTTGCTCTTCTATTGCTCTCTTAGCTAACTTATCTGCTCCTTTGTTTTCATCCCGGCGAATATAATTTATCTCTACCTCACCAAATCCCGAAAGTAGGTGTATCACCTGATTGTATAATACTTTTAGACGGGGCTCTTTTATTTTATATTTTTTATTCAGATGATTTGCTAAAAGAAGGCTATCAGTATTTACTTTTATCTTATCTACCTTTTGAATTAAAGCTTCTTGTAATGCCCAAATTAAAGCTGTGTATTCAGCAATATTATTTGTTGTGTAACCTATGGGTTCAGAGATATTCTTGATTGGATAGTTATCTCTCAAGACAACTACCCCAATTCCTGCTGGTCCAGGATTTCCTGATGAGGCTCCATCGATATAAATCTCTAAGTCTCCCATTTTAGTCTCTATATTCAAATTAAATCTTCCTCTAAATAGAGAATCCGATTACATATCTCACAGCTTACAATCCTGTCATTCATCTTTATCTCATTTATAATTTGGGGTGTAACTGTCATATTGCATCCTTTACAAGCACCTTCTTTGACAAGAACAATGGCTAAATAATCACGGTTTTTTAGGATTCTCTCATATAAAGATAATATTTTATTTTCAACCTCAGGGGTTTTCTGCTTCCTTTTGAATTCTAAATCCTCCAAACTTTGATCTATCTGATTTGCTCTCTCCTCGATCTTTCTCTTCTCCTGGAGGTATTTATTCTCTTCTATCTTTAAATTCTCTTTCTCTTTGTTGATATCAGTTTCTAAGTTATCGATCTCATCTAATAAGTTGATGGCCTCTTCTTCGATGATGGAGACCTCAGCTTTTAAGCCTTCTATCTCTTTTATCATTGCTTGATACTCTTTATTCGTCTTTAATGAGAAGAGCTGGATTTGAAATTTTTTTATATTCTCCTCTTTGGATCGAATCTCTAATTCCTCCTCTTTCCTCCTTAATTCCAGCTTCTTTAATTTCTCTTCTAAGGATAAAAGGCTATTCTTCTTCTCTTCAAAATTTGATTCTAGTTCTTTTAGTTGATCTGGAATTCCAGACTTCTCCTGATTTAATTGGTAGAGCAAAGTATCGATCTGCTGTAACTCTACTAATCTTCGGATTTGATCTTTTGCA